>NZ_RZRX01000226.1:0-10517 GCF_003997405.1 Mesorhizobium sp. M2A.F.Ca.ET.042.01.1.1 | reverse complement strand
CAGCGGCACAGAAAGGCGGATGGTCGAATCCAGCACCTGGACGATTGCGTTGAACATGTCCATTTCAGGCCCCTGTCCCCTTGACCGCCTGCATGCCGACCGACTTCGGACTGACCGAGGCGAAAAGCGCCTGGATATAAGGCCTGAACATATGTTCCAGCGCGCCGGCGAACAGGATGACAAGGCCCTGTATGATGACGATCATGTCGCGGCTGATCGCCGGCATCTCGAAGGCAAGCTCGGCGCCGCCCTGGTAGAGCATGCCGAACAGGATGGCCGCCAGCACGATGCCGACCGGATGCAGCCGGCCCATCAGCGCCACCGCGATGCCGACATAGCCGGCGCCGGACACGAAATCGATCGCGACATTGTGTTGGTCGCCCATGACAGGGTTGAGCGCCATCATGCCGGCCAGCGCGCCCGAGATCATCATCGCGGTGATGATGATGCGGGTTTCCGAAATGCCGGCGTAGCGCGCGGCCTTTGGGCTGTGGCCATAGGTGCGCATCTCATAGCCGAGCCGGGTGCGCCAGATCAGCAGCCAGACCAGGAAGGCCATGACCAGAGCCAGCAGGAAGCAGATGTTGAGCGGCGCCGAGCGGATCTTGGCGCCGAACAATTCAATCACCCAGTTGAGCTTCGGCAGTTCCGCGCCGGCAAGGAAATTGCGCGTCTGCGGTGCCTGCGAGCCGGCCGGCTTCAGCGCGCCGACCAAGAGATAGACCATCACCGAGGCCGCGATGAAGTTGAACATGATGGTGGTGATGACGATGTGCGAGCCGCGCTTGGCCTGGAGATAGGCCGGGATCAGACCCCAAAGCGCGCCGAACGCGGCGGCCGCCACGATCGCGATCGGAAAGATCACCCACCAGGGCATCACGCTGTCGAGGCTCAGGCAAACGAGCGCGATGCCCAGGCCGCCTATATAGGCCTGGCCCTCGGTGCCGATGTTGAACAGGCTGCAATGCGCCGCCACCGCCACCGACAGTCCGGTGAAGATGAAGGTGGTGGCATAGAAGAGCGTGAAGGCGATGCCCGTGCCCCTGCCGAAGGCGCCTTCGACGAGGATGACGGCAGCGCGGAACGGGTTCTCGCCGACCAGCATGACGACGAAACCGGCGACGATAAAGGCGACTGACAGGTTGATCAGCGGGATCAGACCGTAATCGGCCCAGGCCGGCAGCTTGGCATAGGGCGTGCTCATTCGGCGGCCTCCTGGTGCTCGACGCCGGCCATCAGGAGGCCGAGTTCGCCTTCGGTCGCCTCGGGGCCGCGCTCGCCGACGACACGGCCAGCGAACATCACCAGGATACGGTCGGAGAGCGAGCGGATTTCGTCGAGCTCGACCGACACCACCAGCACGGCCTTGCCCTGGTCGCGCATGGCGATAAGCCGCTTGTGGATGAATTCGATCGCGCCGACATCGACGCCGCGCGTCGGCTGGCCGACGATCAGCACGCCGGGGTCCTGTTCCATTTCTCGCGCTAGCACGATCTTCTGCTGGTTGCCGCCGGAGAAATTGGCCGTCTTGAGGCGCGGATTGGCGGGGCGGATGTCGTATTTCTCGATCTTGTCCTTGGCGTCGGCCATGATGGCGTCGACGTCGAGGAACGGCCCCTTCAGATAGCGCTCGTCATCATGATAGCCCAGGATCGAATTCTCGTTTTCCTCGAAGGCGAGCACCAGCCCGACATGGTGGCGGTCCTCCGGCACGTGGGCCAGCCCGCGGTCGCGCAATTCGCCGGGATCGGCCTTGCCGGTGAGGTCGATCGGCTTGCCGTCGAGCATCACCTCGCCGGAGACTGCGTGCCTGATGCCGGAAATCGCCTCGAGCAGTTCGGACTGGCCGTTGCCGGCAACGCCGGCGATGCCGACGATCTCGCCGCCGCGCACGTCGAAGGAGACGTCGTCGACCATGGTGACGCCGCGCTGGTCCTCCACCGTCAGGTTCTTCACCGACAGTTTTACCGCGCCGGCTTCCGACTGGCCTTTCTCGACCCTGAGCAGCACGCGCCGGCCGACCATCAGCTCGGCCAATTCGCCGACGGTGGTTTCCTTTGTCGTCCTGGTCGCGACCATCGTTCCCTGGCGCATGACCGAAACCGTGTCGGTTATCGCCATGATCTCGCGCAGCTTGTGCGTGATGAGCACGATCGTTTTTCCCTGGTCCTTCAATTGCTTGAGGATGCGGAAGAGGTGGTCGGCCTCGGCCGGCGTCAACACGCCCGTCGGCTCGTCGAGGATCAGGATCTCGGCGCCGCGATAGAGCGCCTTGAGGATCTCGACGCGCTGCTGAAGGCCGACCGGCAGCTCCTCGATGACGGCGTCGGGATCGACCTCGAGGCCGTATTCGCGCTCCAGCCGGTCAAGCTCCGAGCGCGCCTTGCTTATGCTGCTCTTCAGCAGCGCATCGTTTTCGGCGCCGAGGATGACGTTTTCCAGCACCGTGAAATTGTCGACCAGCATGAAATGCTGGTGGACCATGCCGATGCCGAGCGCGATGGCGTCGTTGGAGGTATGGATCGAAACTGGCTTGCCGCCGACGCGGATCTCGCCGCTGTCGGCCTGGTAGAAGCCGTAGAGGATCGACATCAGCGTCGACTTGCCGGCGCCGTTCTCGCCGACAATGCCGTGGATGGTGCCGCGCGCGACTTCCAGGTTGATATCGCGGTTGGCGCGCACCGCGCCAAAGCTCTTGTTGATGCCTATGAGCTCAATTGCGGCTTGCGCCATGCAGCCTGTCCCACTCAGTTTTTTTATCGCTTGGTCAAAATGCCTAGCATGATGCCCCGCTTATGCCAATCGGCCGTTCACTCTCGACAAATCCCCGCGCCCTTGTCAATTTCGAACCTGAGCAGGTTCCGCAAAAGTGTCCCGCGGTTTTCCGATCGGAACCTGCGAGAACCAACTGAGCATAAGCAGGTACTCGTGGGCATCCCACGAATATCTGCTTGGATAAGGCTTCACATGCGCAAGGACCGGTTTTGCATGGCCATGCCTGACGATCGGCTGACGACGCTGGAAATCCGCGCCGCCGAGCAGGAAAAGACCATCGAGGAACTGTCCGGCCAGATCGCCGAACAGTGGAAGGTGATCGAGCGCATGGAGCGCAAGCTCGCCGCCTTGACCGACCGCTTCCTGGAGTTGGAGGAGCAGACCGCCTCCGACGTGCCGGTGACCAAGCCGCCGCATTGGTGAGGCCCATGGGAAAAGACGGCCATGTCCAGTGAAAGCGACCGTGTCGCCCGGGCCGGCGACTATGTCTTCGGCCTGATGAACGACAGGGAACGCGCCCGCGCCGAGCGCGACCTCGAGATCGATCCTGCCTTTCGCGACACGGTGCTGCGGCTCGCCGAGCGCCTGCGTGCGCTTGATCCCGCGGCGCCCGAAGCGCGCGGCAATCGCTGGGAGTTGGTCACGCAACGCCTTGCCGAACTGCCGCAGATGCAGGCGCGGCTCGCCGGCATTGCCGCTCCTGAGGCCGAACCGCCGCCGGCGATGATCCACCGGCTCGAGCGCAAGCCCTACGGCGTCGGCCTGCATTCGCTTGGCGGCAGGCTGGGCTTCGTCATTGCGCTCGCCCTGCTGGCAGCGTTCGCGCTCGGCTATATCGTCGGCACGCTATAGGTTGTCGCCCTCGGCCACGGCTTCGATCGTCGGCCGCATCATCCCCTGCCAAAAACGAAACCGCCGGGCACTGGCCCGGCGGTTCAAACCTGCTTCAGATGCCGATCAATAGGGGCACTTGTTGTCAGCGGTATAGTCGTGCACCTCGACCTTGCCGGCGATGATGTCGGCCTTGGCCTTTTCGACCGCGGCCTTCATCTCGTCGGTCACCAGCGCCTTGTTGTTGTCGTCCATGGCGTAGTCGACGCCGCCTTCCTTGAGGCCGAGATTCTGGAGGCCGCCCTTGAAGGTGCCGTTCTTGCCGTCCATGAAGGCGTTGTAGACGGCAACGTCGACGCGCTTCATCATCGAGGTCAGCACCTTGCCCGGCTGCAGGCCGTTCTGGTTGGAATCGACGCCGATGCCGAGCTTGCCGGCATCCGCCGCCGCCTGCAGCACGCCGACGCCGGTGCCGCCGGCCGCCGCGTAGACCACGTCGGCGCCTTGGTCGATCTGCGTCTTGGCGATCTCGCCGCCCTTGGCCGGGTCGTTCCAGGCCGCAGGGGTGTCGCCGGTCATGTTCTGGATGACGTCGGTGGCCCCGGCCGACTTGGCGCCGCCGACATAGCCGCATTCGAACTTGCGGATCAGCGGGATATCCATGCCGCCGATGAAGCCGACCTTCTTCGACTTCGACGCCATCGCCGCCAGGATGCCGACGAGGTAGGAGCCTTCGTTCTCCTTGAACACCAGCGAGCGGACATTGGGCAGATCGACGGCATCGTCGATAATGGCGAAGTTCAGGTCCGGATAATCTTTCGCGACCGCCTTCAGCGCGTCTTCCCAGGCAAAGCCGGCCATGACGATCGGGTTGCGGCCGTCCTCGGCGAAGCGGCGCAGCGCCTGCTCGCGCTGCGAGGCATTGGAAACTTCGAATTCGACATAGGCTACGCCGGTTTCGGTCTTGAACTTCTCGGCGCCATGATAGGCGGCTTCGTTGAAGGATTTGTCGAACTTGCCACCCAGATCATAGAGGATGGCCGGCTGCACGTCCGCGGCGAAAGCCGGAAGAACCATTGCGGTTGCGGCCAGAAGGCCGAGAACGATACGTTTCATGTGATCCACACCCTGTCGGTTATTTTTCCGTTTTGCGCCGCCTGCCTACCCGGTTCTCCGGCAGGCTGGCGACGCCAGGCAGGAAGTGTTTGCCCTTCCCGCTCGCGGCCAATCTGGCACGGCGCGAAACAAAATTCACGTGGATTTTTGACCTGTTGGAAAAAGCGGTTACCGGCGGTCCGGCACGGCTCTTTGAGCAATTCCAGGAAAGTGTGAAGCGGTCAGGCTCGCGCGGTTTCGCCGTAGCATTCCGTCCGGAATTGCGTCGCAACGAGAGCCTTCAGGGGCTTGGAGCGAATTCCGCGCCCCGGCGCCTGCGCCGGTAGCCGATGGCGTAGAGCAGGAAGGCAAGCACCGCGAACACGGCGAAACCAGGCTGCGCGAGCACCCAGGCGAAGGCGCCGTCCCACACCAGCGGACTTGCCTTGGCGCGCACGAAGCTCTCGAAGGCGGCGCGGGTATCCGGCGAGACCGCCAGCCAGCTTGCGTTGAGCGGCGTCATCACCAGCGAGGAGGCGGCGACCGAGCGTGTCGTGTCGATCACCGCCATGATGACCGAAATCGACAGCGCTATCATGGCCGCCAGCCGAAAGATGAAACGCAACATCGACGCTCTCCCCGGGAAGGCTCCCGTCTACCCCGCCATCGACATAGAGCGTGCGTGGTTCCCGCGCAATCGCGGCCCCATGAAATTGACACCATGAAATTACCGAGCCCGCGGCGGCCTGCGCCGGTTGACCCGCCAGATGGCGAAAATGCAGCCGGCGATCGCGCCGACGATCAGGCCGCCCAGCCCGATGAAAGCCGCGAAAAATCCGCACGCGCCCTCGAAGCAGCTCATATGCGTCAGGTCCGCGATCAGCGAACCGGCGAAGAACCCTCCAAATGCGCCGATCACGCCGCCAAGGATGATGCCGAGCAGCGCGGCGAGGATCGAGACGAAGACCGGCGGCCGGTCAGTCTCCGGATTGGCGTAGACCGTCTCTGCGCCGGCGCCGTTGCGCAGGAGATAGATACAGAGCAGGCCGATGGCGATCTCGGCGACGGTGAAGCCCAGCCCCTCAGCCGAGAACACGAAGTCGGACACCAGCAGCACATAGGCCTGGCGCACCAGGATCCAGATGATGATGGCGACCTGCCAGATCGTGTAGTGGCGCGGGAAACGGGCCGATCGGTTGAAGGCGAGACCAAGCAGGTACAGCCCCCACAGAATGGTGATGACGCCGCCGGCGAGGCCGCCATAGATCAGGAAGAGGACGTTATCCGGCAGGCTGAAGTCGCCGATCAGCCGCCAGTTCGAGATCAGGCCATAGGCCGACAGGCCCATGACGATGACGAGCCAGGCCACTGGGATGAAGGAAAGCCCGCTGTCCGGCCGCCCCGCGGGTTGCTGGTCGATCGATGCCATGTCAGGACAATGCCCCTCGCAAAGCCCAATGCAATTCTCGGAGCAGTCGACAGGCAGGCAAGGCCGAAGTCAAGCTTGGATGGTCACGCAGGGCACCGACCACCTCACGGCGGCAGCCGCTTTTCCTCCTCGACCGCTTTCAATCGCACGACCGACACTGAGCAAAGGGCCCGCGCCACGACCTTGGTCGACACACTGCCGAGGTGGCGGCGAATTGCCGAAGAGGATCGGGCGCCGACAACGATGTGCCCGACATCATTGTGCTCGGCATAGTTGAGGATCGCGTCGGCCGGACTGACGGCCTCCAGCACGTGATAGCTTATGCGGTCCTCCGGCAGATGCAGCGGACGCGCCCAGTCCTTCAGCGCGACCAGCCGCTGCAGATAGACCAGGCGCCCCGATTCATCGACATCCGGCGTCTTGCCGACAATCTCGGTCTTCAACACCGTCACGCAGGCCAGCCAGGAATCCTGACGTGCCGCAAGGACACGCGCGGTTTCATTGCGAACCTCGCCTGCCAGCGCATCGCTTCCGTTGGCAAGGTCGACCGCGGCCAGAACGATCGGCGGTCCGGCGCGCACCGCGGAGCTCGCCGCCTTGCCAACCAGCGACTTCTCGTCCGTCCTGCGGAAAAAATTCCTGATCGCGCCCCAGGCCCGTTCGTTCGATGGCGCGCTCTTCCTGGCGACCACAACCTGATCGGGATTCCTGAGATCCGAAAGAACATGCGCCGCTTCGCCATAGCGCCTGGATCGGTCGACTTCCATGCATCGAACAATGACGGCCTCCAGCCACCTAGGTATGGCCTTATCGATGTCTCGCGGCGGCTTGGGCGCATGGTAGAGCCTGCGCTTCATTCCTGCGAAGGTGGCCGGACGCCCGAAGGGCTCCTCGCCGGTGGCGAGCTGATAGAGGATACAACCCAGCGCGAATATATCGCTTGCGGGATCGGACCTTTCGCCCAGCACCTGTTCCGGCGACATATAGGCTGCCGTGCCCATCGGCACGGAACTCTCTTCGCCGAGAAGGTCCGGAAGCTCCGCATGGCGGGCGAGGCCGAAGTCCAAGAGCACGGCGCCGCGCTCGGCCAGAATGATGTTTTCAGGCTTGAGATCGAGGTGGACGACCTTCTGGCGGTGCAAGGCGGCGAGCGCCTTCGCGATTTCGGCGCCGATCCTTGCCACCTCGTCCGGCGGCTGTGGCGCGCGGTTCGTCAGCTCCGCCAGACCGATGCCGGCGACGAACTCCATGGCAAGATAGGGAACCTTCGCCAGGCTTCCGGATGCCGCGAAGCGTGGCACATGCGGACCCGACAGGCGTTTGAGGATCAGTTCCTCGGCTTCGAAGCCGAGAATGACGGAAACGTCTCCGCCCGGGTCGAGAAACGGTATCTTCAGCAGAAGCGGGAAATCGAAATTTGGATTTCTCGCGCGCCATAGCGTCGCCATGCCGCCGGATTGAAGCCGCTCGACGAGCTCGAAACCATCGATGCTTGCCCCTGCCTCGAACTTCTGCATCCATCGCCTCCAGGTTGACTAGCGGCCGATCTTCAAGCGCATGCCGAGCCACCCGGGCAAGCCTGACGCCTGAATCTTGCGGGCGGTTTCCTCATGATCGTAAGGAACGCGCACCATCGTCACCTCGCGCCGTTCCGTGTCGAGAAGCGCGAAGCAAGCGGCCGGGTTGCCATCACGCGGCTGGCCGACCGCCCCGACCACGACAAGATGCCGCCTAAGCTCGGACAAGGGCGCCCCCACATTGTCGAGCGGCCGAAAATGAACCGGCCGTCTGCCGGGCAAAGCGTAGTAAATGGCTGGAATGTGGGTATGGCCACAGAAGATGAAGCGCGCATCGCTTGACGACAGGCAGCGTTCTGCCGCGTCGACGTCGCGTATGTACAGCCATTTTTCCGGCCGTTCCGCGCTGGCGTGAACATAGAGCCGGTCGCCGGATCGTGAAGAGAGCGGCAACTGCGCAAGAAAATCGAGCTGTGCCCGGGCGAGCCGTTCGCGGGTCCACTCGATGGCGGTTCGAGCGTTCTCCGTCATGTCGGTCCGGCCCAACGCCGCCGCTTCATCGTGGTTGCCCTTGATGCAGAACGCGCCGCCCTCCACCAGATGGGCGGCCTTCTCGACCACATAGACAGGATCGGGCCCGTAGCCGACCAGATCGCCAAGCAGAACCAGCTGGTCCGGCGCCTGCTTCCGAACGACCTCGAGGACTGCGTCGAACGCCTCACGGTTGGCATGGATGTCAGACAGGATCGCGATGCGCATTCAACCTTGTCCCGGGAAGCGCGCAACATAGCAAGGCGACGGCTGCAAGGAATTTGATCCGGCTCAATACCTCCGCGAGCTTACGGCAAAGCATCCCCCGCCAATTGCGGTTACCTTGTCGACTTCCACGACATTGCTGCGGATCGGCTGTCCGGCCTCTCACGCACGCTGGAACCAGGCTGCAGCTCAGGCGCGAACGGCTCCTGCGGGTCAGCCCGCGCACATCACGCGAACGGGCAGCACGCCGTCGTTGAGGCAGCCCTCGGGCCATCCACGGCCAAAAACCTTTGCGATGCCATTATGGCTTGGCATTCGCTTTCGGATCGACTAGATGAGCCCCGCGCCTGTTTGCCTAGACGGCTAGCGGGTGCGGGGAAGGGTTGCCCGCCGGTTGAAGGCACACCACATATCCGTCAAGGACTTCCCATGGGAGCATCTCCCCAACCCGCGCGGCAAAACCGGCTGGCGCGAGATGTCAAGGACGGAGAGGTGGCCGAGTGGTTGAAGGCGCACGCCTGGAAAGTGTGTTTACGGGAAACCGTAACGCGGGTTCGAATCCCGCTCTCTCCGCCATCGCTGTTGCTACGATATTGAATCGCCTGCAGATTTCGCAACCCTAGTCTTCAAGGCCCTCATTTTACCCCACATTTTGCACAGGATGTGGCGGCTTATTGAGCGACCGAAGAGGACAAAGCATATGAGATCAAAATCATCGCGGGACATGCCGGGCCCGAAACCCCGGAAGGACAAAGAGCGGGATACCCGGGAGGCGGAGGCCAAGACGCCCGACAAGACCAATGACTGGGACCGCGACCTCGTCCACGCTGATGGTCAAACCTCCGGGATAAAGTCTGAGCAGGGCCTGGCCTCAAAATAGTCAAAGACAGCCACGGCAGGCTTGCCCGGGTAGAAAGCGTTGTTTGCCCGCTTTGAGGCCTTACCGCTCGCGGGCTAGACTGGCTCCATGATTTTCAAACTGACGTTTCTTGGCACCTCGGCCAGCGTACCCTCTGCCGAGCGAAATCACCCTGCCCTGCTCATCGAGGCCGGAGGCCACCGAATTCTGGTTGATTGCGGGGAAGGCACGCAGCGCCAGCTGCTGCGCAGCGGCGCGGGCTTCAGGCGGCTTCATCGCCTGTTGCTCACGCATGCCCATTTCGACCATATCCTTGGAATTCCCGGCCTGTTCTCGACACTCCGGTTGCGGCAAAGTGACTATCTCCTGACCGTCCACGGAGGCTCGGACACCCTGGACCTCGTTGTGCGCATGCTCGCTGGTCTGTGGGGTGAAGGACGAGCGCCGATCCCACTAAAGCTCGAGCCGCTGACGCCCGGCCGGTTTTTCGACGCGGACGAATTCATGATCGACTGCTTTCAGGTTCGTCACCGCGACACCGATAGCTACGGCTTCGTGCTCGAGACTCCACCGCGCCGCCACCTTCGCGCCGAGCACCTCACGTCTCTGGGCGTGCCAGACGGTCCAATCAGGAAGGAACTGGTAGAAGGCCGGTCTATCACCCTCGTCGATGGCCGAACAGTTGCTCCCGAAGATGTATTAGGCCCGCTGGAAGCAGGCAAGAAGCTGGTCATCATCGGCGATACGGAGGCGACCGATGATCTCGCGGACCATGTCTGCGGCGCCGACCTTCTGGTGATCGAGGCCACCTTCCTGGAACGGGATGCGACCATGGCCCGCGACTATGGTCATCTCACGGCTGCGCAGGCGGCATCCCTGGCAGCGATCAGCAACGTGAAGCAGCTCGTTCTTACGCATATCTCTGGTCGATATGCCGACGAAGAAATACTCGCGGAAGCCGTGCAGGCATTTCCGAACAGCCGTATTGCGGCTGATCTCGATGTGCTCACCATATAATGGCCGACGATGAAATTCAGGTTAGGCATCATTTCTGATCCTGATGTGAGCTGCTGAGTTGTATCCCCGACGGCCGGTCCCTCGGGGTGTTAGCCGTTCCAATCGCAGGAAGCCCATCGCTTACGCTCATTAAAGCACGTCGCGTTTAATTGGCCTCATATCCGGCAGCTTTGAAGAAGTTTCTGCACTGTAGCGGGTCGAACAGGTCGCATATGTCCTTGAGCGCGTTGCATAAGGC
>NZ_RZRX01000225.1:0-10543 GCF_003997405.1 Mesorhizobium sp. M2A.F.Ca.ET.042.01.1.1 | reverse complement strand
CGGGTGCGACTGGAGCAACGGGCGCGACCGGAGCGACTGGTTCGACCGGAGCAACTGGCGCGACCGGAGCCACAGGCGCTACCGGAGCCACAGGCACGACCGGAGCCACGGGTTCGACCGGAGCCACAGGCGCGACCGGTTCGACAGGTGCTACCGGCTCGACCGGGGCAACCGGATCGACTGGAGCGTCTGGCCCAACCGGAGCAACCGGTCCTGGCGGTGAGACCGGTGATCATGGTGGTGGTCCGCAGGGCAACAACGGCCACGGCAACGGGGAACAGGACGCGCCAGGCAATTCCGGCGACCACAATAATGGCGACAACAGCGAGCACCAGGGACAGGGCAACTCTGCCGGTGGCCAGGGCAACGGAAACGGCCCGCACGCCACGGTCACGGCCAGCACGCTGGGGCTGACGGACACCAAGCAGTTCCTGCAATCCGGCTCGGACGGCAGTGGCGGCTCCGGTTCGTTCAAGGACCTCGTCAGCCAGGCAGTCGGTTCGGCGACGACCGATCTCTTGAACGTTCTCAACACCGTCAAGGGCTTTGGCCAGAACCAGAATAAGCCGTCCGGCGCGACGTCCGATCTGATTTCGGACAAGGGCAAGCAGGGTGCCGGCTACGGCAACACCGACGACACGCTGAACAAGGCTTTGAAGGATATTCTGAAGCCGAATGGCTGAGTGTTGGTCGAAAACAATGCATGCGGACCCTGCGAAAACGCCGGGCCCGCATGCGCACGTCCAGGACAGGGGCCAGGGGCTCGTCCTCCAAGCCTGTTCAGGCTATGATGGAACTTGCCGGAAGCTCTGGCCGAGGCGGTGTGCCGGGAGCGTCCTCGAACCCTCGCTTGTGGGTCGCAGGGGGAGTGCATGGTGAGCGTGCCTCGAAACACCGAAGCTCAGCCAGTCCCGATCCACGCGGACGTGGAGGCGAATACGGACGGCAAAGGTAGGATTGAGAGCGCGGCGGAGCGGATCCCCGGCGGGCCGGCCGCCTTCGACGGCATCGGGCCCCGCCTCAAGGCAATGCTGCAGGTCGCCCGCTATCATGGCGTCGAGCTCGACCCGAACGAGTTCAGGGCGACAAGCGCGGCCTCGGTTCCACACGCCTCCGATCTCTCCCAGTGGGCGCAGAACGCCGGAATGTGGTCGCGCGCGCTCCGCATCCGCTGGTCGCATCTTTTGCGCTTTGAGCACACTGGTCCGATCGTCCTGCTGTTCGATGATGGCGGAGCCGGTCTCCTCGTCGGAGCGAGCGCCGAGCAAAATGTCGTTCTGCTCAGAGGCGTTGATGCGCTCGATGACGCTGACGCCGTGCCCATCGACGAGCTCCGCCTGCTGCAGGTATGGTCGGGCGAGGCGATCCTGTTGCGGGCGGAGCGCTCCTATGTTGCGGCGGACGCGCCATTCACCTTCGCCTGGCTGATCGATCTGGTGCGGCTCGAGAGCCGGCCGCTGCGCGACATCGGCATCGCCTCGTTCACGCTGAGCATTCTCACCATTCTGCCGCCCCTTATCGTCATGACCGTGGTCAACAAGGTGCTGCAGTTCAGCAGTGTCTCGACCCTGGTCCTCCTGTCCATGGTTATCGCTGTCGTCTTCGCCTACGAGACGCTGCTCGGCCACGCCCGGCGACTGATCATCAACGTCGTCGGCGCCCGCCTGGACACCAAGCTCAATCTGCACGTCTTCGGCAGGCTGCTGCGTCTGCCTCTCGACTATTTCGAGCGTCACCCGGCGGGTGAGACGATGTACCACCTCGCGCAGATCTATCGCATCCGCGAGTTCCTGACCGGAAAGCTGCTCAGCACGTTCCTGGACCTGATCACGCTATGCGTCCTGATCCCGGTGATATTCTACATCAACGCGACGCTCGCCTGGATGGTGCTCGCCTGCGCCGTCGTGATCATGGCGATCATTTTCGCCTTCCTTGCGCCGTTGCGCCGACGCTACCAGAGCGTGGTCGACGCCGAGACCTGGAAGGCAGCCGCGCTCGGCGAAACCGTCGTCGGCATCAAGACCGTCAAGGCGCTCGGTCTCGAGCCGCAGCGCAAGGCGCTATGGGACGAACGCGTGGCCGACGCCGGTAAGGCGCGTCTCGCCTTCGGGCAACTGGCCAACTGGCCGCAGACCCTGGTCACGCCGATCGAACGTGTCATGGTCCTCGGCACTATGCTGATCGGCGCCTATCTCGCGATGAGCGATGGGTCGGGCTATATGGTCGGCAGCCTGTTCGCCTTCATGATGATCGCGCAGCGCGTCGCCCAGCCGCTGGTCGGCTTGGCGCGGCTGGTCGAGGACTATGAGGAGGTCGGCGCGGCAATCGGCGAAACCGCTTCGGTCCTCAACCGACCCTTGGAAAGCAGTTCCAATTCCGCCGGTTTGCGGCCAAAGCTGGTCGGCGAGATCAAATTCAACGATCTGACCTTCAGCTATATCGGCACCAAAACACCAGCGCTCGACCGTGTCAGCTTCGACGTTCCGGCCGGCACGATGTTCGGCATTGTCGGCCGCAGCGGCTCGGGCAAATCAACGATTGCCCGGCTGTTGCAGGGGATCAATCGCGACTATATCGGGTTCCTCAAGCTCGATGGGGTCGACCTCAAGGAAATCAATCTTCGTCACCTTCGCCAGGGACTGGGCGTCGTCCTCCAGGACAATTTTCTGTTCCGCGGCTCGATCCGGGACAACATCATCGCCGGCCGTCCCGGCCTGACGCTGTCCGACGCCATGCGTGCCGCTCAACTGGCGGGCGCCGCCGAGTTCATCGAGCGCATGCCGAACGGCTACGACACCTATATCGAGGAGGGCTCACCCAACCTCTCGGGCGGCCAGAAGCAGCGGCTGGCAATCGCCCGCGCGCTGATCCATGATCCGACCATCCTGATCCTCGACGAGGCGACGAGCGCGCTTGATCCGGAGAGCGAGGCTGTGGTCAGCGCTAATCTCATGCGAATCGCCAGCGGGCGCACGATGATCATCGTTTCCCACCGGCTCGCCTCGCTGACCGAATGTGACCAGATCCTGGTCATGGACCAGGGCAAGGTGCTCGATGTTGCGCCGCATGCGACACTGCTCGAACGATGTGCGCTCTACCGCCAGCTTTGGCTGCAGCAAAACCGACATCTTGACGGTCGGCACGGCCGCTTGGCGGCCGTTCCGCCCCGGCTTGCTTAGGTTGGGCCGGCCATGAGCAGCACAACCTATTCAACCCTTCCTGCCCGCCGGCGCCGGCGAGAGGCAGGCGATCCGACGGCGCCTGCCATCCTCGAATTCCAGTGGCCGTCGACGGCGGTGGTCAACGCGCCCATTCCGTTGGTCGCGCGCAGCATTGTCTGGATCATCTCAAGCATGGTCGTCGCCCTGATCACGCTTGCCGCGCTGATCCCTGTCGACCAGGTCGTCACGACACGGGGGCTGGTGGTCTCGCAATCGCCCAACATCATCGTTCAGCCCTTGGAGACTGCGATCGTCCGCTCGATCGAGGTGCGCGAGGGCCAGCGTGTGAAGGCGGGCCAATTGCTGGCGCGCCTCGACGCCACCTTCGCCTCGGCGGACCTCGCTGCGCTAGCCACCCAGGTGACCACGCTCGAAGCCGAAGTGGCGCGCCTGAGGGCGGAAGCCGACGGCAAGCCGTTCAGCTACGATGGACTGGACCCAAGCTGGACATTGCAGGCCTCGATCTTCGATCGGCGCAAGGCGGTCTACGATGCCAAGCTGGAAAGCTTCGACCGGCAGCGTGACGAGTTGAGTTCCGTCATCTCGCGCTCCCAGTCCGATGCCGACGGCTATCGGCAGCGGCTCGCCGTCGCGGCGTCGATCGAGAAGATGCGCCAGCAGCTCGAAGAAAGACAGGTGGGAAGCCGTCTCAACACGCTTCTCGCCGAGGACAATTCGGCGGAGATGTCACGATCGCTCGCTAACGCCGTGCAGACGACGGAGGCCGCCAAGCGCCAGCAGGCAGCAGTTGGTGCAGAGCGTGACGGCTACATTCAAAGCTGGCGTGCCGACGTCTCGCAGAGCTTGTTGGAAGCCAACTCGCGCATGTCGGACGCCCGCGAGCTTTTCAACAAGGCGAAGCTGCGCAAGCAGCTGGTGGAGTTGAAGAGCGAGGCCGACGCAACGGTCCAATCGGTGGCCAAGGTTTCCGTCGGCGCGGTTCTGCAGTCCGGCGAGCGCTTGATCACACTGGTCCCCGCCGATGCGGTGCTTGAAGTCGAGACCAACATCGTCGGCCGCAACAGCGGCTTCGTCCATGTCGGCGATCCCGTGGCCATCAAATTCGATACCTTCCCCTATTCGCAATATGGCATGGCCCGCGGCACTGTTCGCACTGTCAGCCCGGATTCCTTCTCGGCCAGGGAGCAGGCGCGCGATCCAAACAGCTCGCTGGCCATGCTTCCAGCGGATACCGATCAGTTCTATCGAACGCAGATTTCCATCGACGACGTCGCCCTCCACAGCCTGCCCGCCGGTTTCGCGATCACCCCGGGCATGCCTGTCACGGCCGATGTCAGGGTCGGCCGGCGTACAGTGCTGAAATACATGCTTGGCGCCATGCTGCCGATTGGACAGGAAGCGATGCGGGAGCCCTAGGATGCCTATCCTCGACCGCCTGACTGGACGCTTCCGTCCCGCGCTGGCGCTTCGCCGGGCGATCCAGCTTTCCGACAGCGGCAGGCTTGCGGAGGCATTTGCGCTGATGGCTATCGCGGCAGGCGCCGGCATTGTGGAGGCACAATATCGGGTCGGCCGTTGCTACTTGGAGGGCATCGGCGTCCCGCCGAGCCACTCGGAAGGGGCGCGTTGGCTGCGGCGAGCGGCCAATCGCGGCAGTCCCGATGCGCAGGCGCTGCTTGCCGCGCTGTTCATAGCAGGGCTTGTAGGCAAGGAATCAGGTTCCGAAGGCTTGTTCGAACGGGATTCCTCGCGAGAGCCAGACTTCACGGCAGCGCTCGAACTTGCGCGGAAGGCCTCTGAGGCGGGCTCTGCAACAGGGCAGGCACTAATTGGCTACATACTGAGCAAAGGGCCCAAGGCGATGCGCGATCTCGATGCAGCGCATGGCTGGTACGAGAAGTCCGCGGCGGCCGGCTGCCCTGAAGGATGCCTCGGCTTTGCCCTTTCCTTGGCCCGGCTGCGGCAACCGGAGCAGCGAGCCAGGATTGCCGCCGAGGTCCGGCGCGCCGCGAATGCCGGCCTGCCGACGGCGCTCTATCTGCTTGCCATCCTCAGCGAGCACGGAGTGGGCGTGCCCGTCGATCTGGAAGCGGCTCAGAGACTCTATCGAGAGGCCGCAGAGAAGGGGCACGCATCCGCTCAATTCCGGCTCGCGCTAGCCCTGATCGAGGGTAGCCTGGTGGATCAGGATGCCGCCGCTGGGGAAGCCTGGATGCGCCGCGCCGCGCTGGCGGGAAATGTCGATGCCGCTTATCGCGTCGGCGAACTCTATGCCGGCAACCCCCAGCGGGACTATGCCGAGGCCGCGACGTGGTACCGGCGGGCCGCGGATGCGGGCCACCAACCGGCCGCCCGGGCCTTGGCATCGCTCTATCTGTCGGGCAATGGCGTGGCTAAGGACGCCGAGGAAGGTGCACGCTTGCTGCGTGCCGCCGCCGCCAGCGGCAATCGCGAATCCCAGGTTGATCTCGCAAACCTGGTTCTTGACGGTGGGGGCGAACCAGATGACGAAATCAGCGTAGCTGGATGGTTCGGGGCAAGTGCGTCATCGGGCGACCTGGTCGCTGCGTTCAATCTCGGTCTCTGCTTCGCCAACGGCGTTGGTGTGCGCAAGGATCAAGAGCGCGCAGCGCATTGGATAGCCCGCGCGGCCGAGGGCGTGGCCGAGGCGCAATACATGTATGCCCGCATGCTCCAGGATGGTCGGGGCATGGCGGCCGACCAGAGGGAGGCCCGCCTCTGGTTTGAGCGGGCGGCCAGGGCAGGCATCGTCGATGCGCAGGTGGCTCTTGCCGAAATGCTCTACAACGGCCGCGGCGGAGAACGCTCTTTGATAGCCGCAGCACATCTCTTCAAGCAAGCCGCCGCCGCAGGCCATGCCGGGGCGATGTTCGCGATCGGCGCATTGTATGAGACCGGGCAGGGCGTGTCGCTCGACTACAGAGCGGCGCAGAAGTGGTTTGCAGCCGCCGCCGAACGGGGCCACGGACATGCCCAACTCATGCTTGGCCGCTATCTCTCCAGGGGCATTGCCGGCGATCAGGACCCGGCTGCTGCTCGCATTTGGCTCGAACGGGCTGCTGCACGCGGTGTCGAGGAAGCCTCTGATGAGCTCGCGGAGACAGAACGGCGACATACGTCGCGACCTTTGGCTCCCGAATTAGGTGCCTAGACTAACCGGCCGACACGGGAGACAGCTGTAAATAGCCAGAAGGCGCCACTGACGATGTCTTTGCACACGGCGTTCCGGCAGAAGTAGACCATGCTGCTAGAATTCGCGTGCGGTGTTGACCGCTCGCCGGTCGGAAGATCGGCTTCTGTCAGGGTTCTAGCTAATGAAAGCAGAGCATCCCTGACGGCCGCAAAGCGGCCGCTAGATAATTCTCCATTTCACGATCGACTGGGGTCCCTGGATGCTTTTCGAACTTTCTGTCACGCATCTCCAGCGGAATTGGGGCATCTCGTGAGCCAAGTGTCCCAACACGAAGTGCATGGGTCCGCTCCGGAGCTAACGACCGGATCGCGTTTCCGATCTGCAGTGCTCCCTTGCTATGTCGGACCAAAAGCTCGGATGGCGCCTCCGGATAGGTGACACATCCGGCGAACCTGAGCCTCGCTAAGAAGGCGGATCCACACTTGAAGGCCACGCAGGGCCGGCATTGGGATCTGCTGAAAATCATTTATTGTCACGAGTGCCGCAGCGCCGGCCGCGACGATCGGAACCTGCAGTTCCAAACGATGCTGTGACGCGCCGGAGCAGCGGAATGGCTGGACGCCTTGCCCTTAGGCCAAGGGCCTCCTCCGTCGCCGCTGGTACATCCGCAGTCGGCGACGGAGGTCGGAAGCGGCCCGGCACGCTGACGGGGTAGGCCAGTGAGCGCCGGGCCTAACCGGGGGACTTCGGCTCGCGCAAATATACGCCTCTGCCCAAATAGGAGGCACATATCCATAAGGACGACGAGGGAGTAGCCACAGCCTGTCTCATCTCGGGACCGAATTGCTGGCATCAATTTTGCAACAGCCGAATTGCTGGCAAGGGGGATACTCTCGCATGCGATTGTCTACTCAGCCTGGGCGGAAGCCAGGATCACCGAAATGCATATACTCAGCGCCACTTCAGATCGACGATGTTCAGATCGATGAGAACGGCGATGTGACCGTCTCGATTGTTGCTGACGACATCTACTCGAAGCAATCAAAACAGCGCTATCAGATCACACTGACCGAAGCCGAAATCGGCCTTCTCTTCCGCGGCGCCGAATGGCGCTTGCGAGCCTGACGCTTGCCGATAAGCCGCCGCTCGTGCATGACCCAAAGGGCATGCTCGAACAAACCAGCGGCCCGACAGTTCCGCGTTGGGGTGCGTTGGTTGAACCGCCGGGCCTTAGCCGAGGCGGTAAGGGAGCTTCGGCCGCTGCAGAGGTCACATTAGCGAGGCTGCATAAAGATAGCGGATGGTTACATTCCACCGGTTTCGCTACTCGCTGGGGGCATTGGCTCTCCAGCGGCGCCAATTTCTGTTGCCGGCATAGTGCCTACTAGTTCCGCCTTCGGAGCGGACCAATGAGGGGCCGCCTTCAGCCGCAAAGACAATTCCCCCCACCACTAATGCATTTCGAATAGCCGCGGCAGTGCGGGGTGTCGGTTCCTGAGCCCGGTTTCAAATTCGTTGATAACCATTTCGCCAAGATTGGCCTTGGCAGCGAGCCGCACTCGCAACCAATTCAACAGAGCTCTGGCGGCTCTTGCTTGTTCTGGTGTGAGGTCTCGGCTGTCCATAGGATTTGAACATTCAGGACCACTAAAATGTTCCGATGCAGACCAGACCACCTTTCCCGCATGGGGGTTAGCGAGCCGCGTTCTCGAGCAGCCTTGCCGTGATCGGCCTCCTATCCTGCTGTTCCGAATAGGCCCGATCAATCCCCTGCACGGTGATGGCGAATGTCCCGTTCTCAGTCCTGCCAATGAAACCCTTCGCCTTAAGATACCAAAGGTGAAATTCCAGGTGCTCGCGGGGGCAGCCCGATAAGCGCTCGAGTTCTTCGTCGCCAATGCCTGGATTATTGACGTCTTGCCGACGCTTTGCGCAGAGCAGCGCGAGCACTCTTGTCTGGACGATCGTGTCCTTCTCGACGACCCGGGGATCACTCGCTTCTTGAGCCAACTCATTGCTGTGGCCTAGGTATTCGCCGTAGAGGATGTCGTACTGCGCGCGGGTGACAGGATCTCTAAGCGTGTTGTGCGCCTCTACAAGATCGCTGAAGCGCCGTTGATCGCCAGTTTCTGGGTTGTCGGGATGGTATCGTTTGGCGAAGTAGCGGAATATTCGTTCGATAGTATCAGACGTCGCTCTCGGGCTGATTTCCAACAGCTCGTAATAGTCAACAAATGTCATCGTGGCGCTTCCCCAAGCCACCACCCCCACGGATCAAGAATCGCGCAAGTTGACGGCACAAGCAAGTTGGGGTGCGATGCATTCCACCGAATAGGTTAACCGGCGACCGCTGAAACTCGCCGGGCGAGGCCCGCAACAACGCCTCAAGCCCGACGAGCTGCCGACCCTGGGAGGGATGGCAACATCTGCGGTGGAATGCCGATGCCAGCATTTCCGTCCTACAACGATCAGCTTGCCGATAAGGCGCCGCTTATGCATTATGCGCGCATTCGCAGATGAGGCGCGAGATGCTGGCGCGGACAGGTGACCTTCCTTGCGACATCCACCGAATAGCTCGAGCCTGCGGCGTCACCCTTCACGTGGGCTGATAGGATGGATAAGGTAAAGCATCGAGTTCCGCGCATCCCTCCCTGTCGGAACATCAGCACAAATGCGCGCTATAGCAGTCTTGCACGCGATTAAGGCTGGGCCGGCAGCTCCTCGAAACGCCCATATCATTCGAGGCCGGCGGTCCGCAGCCCCTCGATATAGGCGGCGCGATCCTGTTCCCGGACCATCGGGTAATATTTGTCTACCCATTGGACCGACAGCTTTCGATGGAGTCGCTTCGCTTCTGAAAGGGCATGTGCCGCCTCGTTGAGATTCCCTGCTATTGCTGCTGCGGCGGCCAGCGTACGCCACGCAGCGCCAAAATGTGGCCGAAGCTGCACAGCTCGATGCTCGAAATTCGCTGCGTCGACGTATCGTTGGGCAACGAAGTGACACATCCCGGTCACGGTCAAAACTCCCGGCTGCTGCGTGGAATCGCGCGGGCTAAGCCGCTCGGCGATCGCGAGATGGTGCAGGCCCTCCTGTGGCATTCCTCCAAAGCCGTAAGCGGCGCCCAGAATGACATGTGCGATAGCCAGGTTTGGATTGAGCGTGATCGCATCGGTTAGCGCGGTGACGGCCGCCTGCGTTCGGCGTGCCATCATGTGCACGTAACCGGCGGCGAAATGCGTCCAAGGATCATCGGCATCATGCGCAATGGCTCGCTGAGCCATCTCATTCGCCTTCGGAAGAACCTCGGCCGGCTCCGCCAATCCGAGCAGCACCCGGGAAGCCATCGTCCAGGCGAACAGGCTATTGGCACGCGGGTAGTCCGGGTCGGCGTCTACGGCCCTGCGTAGCAGTTGCTCGGCGACCGCGAGCTCGCTTTCCGAGCTCCAGCTCCATATGTGAGGCATCGCCTTCATTACGAAGCCCCAGGCGTCCAGGCTGGCGGGAGGCCGGCTGATGTAACGCTGATGCTCTGCCGCATAGAGTTTAGGTTCGACGGCACCGATGACGCTATCGGCGATCTGATCCTGTAGCGTGAAGAAATCAGCCAGCTGGACGTCGTACCGCTCTGTCCATACTTGGCGCCCAGTGGAGGTGTCACTCGCCTCGGCGCTGATCCTGAGCCGCTGACCCGAGCGGCGGACACTGCCGCTCAGCACGTAGCGGACTCCAAGTTCACGCCCGACTTGTTTCACGTCGAGGGCCTTGTTCCTGTAGCTGAAAGACGAGTTGCGGGCGCAGACGAAAAGCCACCGCAGCCGCGCCAGCCGCATGATGATATCTTCCGCCAGACCGTCGGCGAAATATTGCTGCTCGGCATCGTCGCTCAGGTTGGCGAAAGGGAGCACGGCGATCGAGGGCTCAGGCTCCGCAGAATTTCGGGTGGCTGCTGCCTCGTCGAGCCTCTCGATCGACCCGGTAAAACGGTAACCAACCCGCGGAACGGTTGCGATCCACTCTTTTGAGTCTGCCATGGAGCCGAGAAGGCGCCGCAGGGACGCGATCTGGACCGAAAGATTGCTTTCCTCGACTGCGGTCCCCGGCCAGGCGGCGTTCAGCAGTTCGGATTTGGTCAGGACCTCACCAGCGTTCCTTGCCATCGCCGACAGGAGCAGCAGCCCCCGGTAGCTGATCGCGACAGGCAGAC
>NZ_RZRX01000224.1:0-10615 GCF_003997405.1 Mesorhizobium sp. M2A.F.Ca.ET.042.01.1.1 | reverse complement strand
CTATAGACCAAGGCGACGACGAGACCGAAATATCCGACCTGCAGAATGACCATGGCCAGCATTGCCCATCGGAGCGCCGTCCAGACGGAACCAGTTTCCATGTCAGCCCAGATCGCCACCATGAATGACGCCGCAAACATGCCCACCAAGAATTTCTGAAGATCCATGGTTGCCCAGCGCCCCAGGTTTTGGCGATTTGGGGGGCTTTCAAGTCAGCCGTTGAAAGAACCCGCCGCTCCATTTGCGAAGCGGCGAGGCCCCCCTTCGTCGGGGTGATGATTGACCCCGGCATTGCTGACAGTGCAATTGCGGTGCCAGACCCGTTGCCCCATTACGGGACACCTCTGCCAATGGCGCAAGGCCGGATCGCCGATTAATATTAACTGTGGCTAATGTGCCACCCCGAGGAATCTCATGGCGACGATGCGGGTGATAGCGATGCTCCCGCACGAAGCAGACGGTCGAAGTCCTTCCTGACCTTCCTCGACATCTCCTTGAGATGCGCTTCCAGCACAGCGAAATCCGGCAGGTCGGTGACCGCCAGGAGCAGGTCCGAGAGGCCCGGCGGGACGTCGTCGCGCTGGAACTCGCCGGTGAGGCAAAGCCTGATCATCTGGGTCAGCGCCAGATAGAGCCGGTAGGCCTCGCCTAGCTCTTCACGGACATCGGCGCCCGCGAAATCGGGGGCAAGCCGCGCCAGAATGTCGACTGTCGCCGTCACCCGGCGGCCGGGCTCGACATTGCCGGTGATGGTCGCGACCTGGGCGATGAATTCGAGATCGATCAGTCCGCCGGGGATCAGCTTGATGTCCCAGAGGTCGCGCGGCGGCTTTTCCTTTTCGATCAGCGCGCGCATCTCCGAGGCTTCGGCTTTCACCTTGGCGGCGTCGCGCGGCTGCGCCAGAACCGCCGCCACCTCTTCCTCGAGCTCGGCACAGAGTTCGGCATCGCCGCCGATGGCGCGCGCCCGCGCCAGCGCCATGTGCTCCCAGGTCCAGGCATCCTGGCGCTGATATTTCTTGAACGCGTCGATATGGGTGGCGACCGGCCCCTTGTTGCCGGAGGGGCGCAGGCGAAGGTCCAGTTCATAGAGCACGCCTTCGGCGGTCGGCGCCGAGACGGCGGCGATTAGGCGCTGCGTCATGCGGGTATAGTAGTGCGACGGCGCCAGCGGCTTGTCGCCGTCGGACTCTTCGGCATCCGCGTCATGGTCATACAGCAGGATGAGATCGACATCGGAGCCGGCGGTGAGCTCGCGGCTGCCGAGCTTGCCCATGCCGAGCAGCGCCACCCTGCCCCCGGCGATGCTGCCATGGCGCTGCGCGAATTCGGCGATCACCGCTTGAAGCGCCGCCTCGATGGTGAGGTCGGCGAGATCGGAAAAGGCACGCCCCGCCCGCGCAGGATCGATCGAGCCGGCAAGCAGGCGCACGCCGATCAGGAATTTCTGCTCGGAAGCGAAGATGCGCAGGCGATCGAGCACGTCCTCATAGGCGCGGTCGCCCTCGATGAAGGCGGCAAGGCGGGCCGAAAGATAGGCGCGATCCGGCAATTCGGTGAGCAGCGCCGGGTCGAGCAGCCCGTCAAAAACATGCGGGCGGCGCGTGATGATGGCCGCCAGCCGCGGGGCCGCCCCCATGATCGTCGCCATCAGCTTGAGCAGCGCCGGATTGGATTGCAGCAGCGAGAAGAGCTGGATGCCCGCCGGCAGGCCGGCAAGGAACTCGTCGAAGCGGATCAGCGCCTCGTCGGCGCGTCGCGTCTGGCCGAAAGCCTTGAGCAACGCCGGCGTCAGTTCGGTCAGCCGCTCGCGCGCTTCGGCCGACTGGGTGACGCGGTAGCGGCCGAAATGCCAGCCGCGGATGACCCGGCAGATGTCGCTCGGCCGCTGGAAACCCAGCCGATGCAAGGTCTGCAGGGTGTCGGGATCGTCGACATCGCCGGTGAAGACCAGGTTGCCGATACCGGCCGACAGTTCGGGCGCGGTTTCGAACAGTGCCGCGTAGTGGCGCTCGACCTGCTGTAACGAGGCGCGGAATGCCTGGGTGAATTCGGCCTCGCCGGCAAAGCCCAGCATCAGCGCAATGCGTTCCAGCCCCTCGTCGCTGTCGGGCAAGATGTGCGTCTGCTCGTCCGCCACCATCTGGATGGCGTGCTCGACACGGCGCAGGAACCAGTATTGCCGGGTGAGCGCATCGCGCGCATCGGCGGTGATCCAGCCGCGCGCGGCGAGCGCGCCCAGCATCGGCACCGTCTCGCGGCCGCGCAGCTCAGGGAAGCGGCCGCCGGCGATGAGCTGCTGGGTCTGGACGAAGAACTCGATCTCGCGGATGCCGCCGCGGCCGAGCTTCACATTATGGCCCTTCACCGCGATCTCGCCATGACCCTTATGGGCATGGATCTGGCGCTTGATCGAATGGACGTCGGCGATGGCCGCATAGTCCATGTATTTGCGCCAGACATAGGGCTGCAATTCCTTGAGGAAGGCGGCGCCGGCGGCGAGGTCGCCGGCGACTGGGCGCGCCTTGATCATGGCGGCGCGTTCCCAGTTCTGGCCGCGCGCCTCATAATAGCGAAGCGCTGCCTCGACCGGGATCGCCAGCGGCGTCGAGCCGGGATCTGGGCGGAGCCTGAGATCGGTGCGGAAGACATAGCCGTGCTCGGTGCGGTCCTGGAGGATGCGCACGAGCCGCCGGGTGAGCCTGGAGAACAGCTCAGTCGCGTCGAGCGGGTCGATGACGGCCGCCGCTTCCGGATCGAAGAAGACGACAAGGTCGATATCGGAGGAAAAATTCAGCTCATGCGCGCCGAGCTTGCCCATGCCGAGCAGGATCCAGCCTGAATCCTTGGCTGGCACCGCCGGCTTCGGCAGCTTGAGCTTGCCTTGCCGGTGCGCGTCGAGCAGCAGGAAATCGACGGCGGCGTTTGTACAGGCGTCCGCGAGATCGCTGAGGCGGCGCACCGTCACGGAGGTTTCCGCCTCGCCGGAAAGATCCGCCAGCGCGATCAGTAAATGCGCTTCCGTCTTCCATTGCCGCAGCGCCATCATCAGGGTCGATTCCGAGGCGTCGTCCGCCCTGGCCGCGCCGCCGATCGCCTCGCCGATGGCGCCGAGCCGAGCTTCGATCGTCTCGTCGAACAGCGTGTCGAGAATTGCCGGCCGGCGGCGCGCGACATCGCGCAGGAAGGGCGAGAGATCGAACACGGTCGCCATCAGGTCCTGCAGCGGCCCCTCGCCCGCCAGCAGCGCGGCGAGGCGGGAAAGCCCCTCCTCCTCGGCGGCATCGGCGATCTCCGACAATTCGCGCCGGGCATGCTCCGCGTCCAGGGGCTGGAGCGTCAATGTCGGGCTAAGCCGGAACTCGGATTCGATTTTCTTCTTCGCCATTCATCCGAACCATCAATGCGTCTCCCGCAATGGAAAACTCATGACCACGGACAATCCTGGATTGGCGGGCAAAAGATCAAGCCTGCCGTTGTGGAAAGTCATGATGGCCTTGGCGAGGCTGAGGCCGAGGCCCGAGCCCGGCTGCGAGCGGCTCTTTTCCAGGCGCACGAAGCGCTCGGTGGCGCGGGCACGATCGGCGTCGTCGGGAATGCCGTGGCCATTGTCGGTGACGGTAAGCTTGATTTCGCTTCCGGCGCGCTCCAACGCCACCCGCACTTTCGGCGCCTCGGCGGCGTCGGTCGAGTATTTGATGGCATTGTCGACGATGTTGGACAGCGCCTGACCGATCAGCTCGCGATTGCCGTTGATCGTGAAGGCCTCGGGGACGGTCGCCTCCAGCGTGACACCCGCTTCCTCCGCCACCGGCTCGTAGAGCTCGACGACGTCGCTCACCGTGGCGGCGAGATCGACCGGACCGGTCTGTTCCGAGGAATAGCCGGCCTCCAGTCGCGAGATCATCAATATGGCGTTGAACGTCTTGATGAGCTGGTCGGACTCCGCGATCGTGCCTTCCAGCGCCTGGCGGTAGTCTTCCGTCTTGTGCCGGCCGGCAAGCGTCGCCTCGGCGCGGTTGCGCAGCCTGGTCAGCGGCGTCTTCAGATCATGGGCGATGTTGTCGGAGACCTGCTTCAGTCCCTCGTTCAGCATGGCGATCCTGGCCAGCATCGCATTGAGGTTTTCCGACAGGCGGTCGAATTCGTCGCCGGCGCCGGTGACCGGCAGCCGTCCGCTGAGGTCGCCGCCCATGATGCGGCGGCTGGCATCGGACACGCTGTCGATGCGTTTCAGCGCGGCGCGCCCGACAAAGAACCAGATCAGCAGCCCGCCCAGGCCCATCATGCCGAGCGCCAGCGTCAGCGCCCGGCTGATGACGGCTCGGAAACGCTCGGGTTCGCCGAGGTCGCGGCCGACCAGCATGATCATCTGGTTTGGCAGTCGCAGCACCAAGGCGATGGCGTTGTGGCCCTTTTCGCCTGTCGACTGGGGAGTGCTGTTGTCGCCGGCCTGGGGCGCGGGCTGGTCGGTAGCTCCACTGCGCAACCGGTCGAGCTCGCCTTCGCCGAAGCGCTGGTAGGAGAAGGGCTCGGTCGTCCAGCCCTCGGTCTCGATGACGCCGGGTTCCAGGCTCTGCACGTTGCCGGTCAGGATCTGGCCGTTGGCGTCGGCGATGAGATAGAGGTTGGCGCCGGGCTGGCGCGAGCGGTTTTCGACGACGCGCACCAGCACGGGCAGGCCGCCGCGCTGATAGGCACGGGCGAGGCCCAGCACCTCCTCGTTGATGGTCTCCTGCGTCTGCGCGGTCAGCATGCGCGCCGACAGCGACGTCATGTAGAAGACGAGCAGCACCGCGCAGAGCGCAAAAAGCAGAAGATAGAGCGCCGAGAGCCGGGCCGCCGTCGTCTTCATGATGGCCGGCAGGGAAAGAGCCATTTTGCTCCTTAACCGCCTTTCAGCATGTAGCCGGCGCCGCGGATCGTGTGCAGGATCGGCTTGTCGAAGCCTTTTTCGATCTTGCCGCGCAGGCGCGAGACATGGACGTCGATGACGTTGGTCTGCGGATCGAAATGATAGTCCCAGACATTTTCCAGAAGCATGGTGCGGGTCACCACCTGGCCGGCATGGCGCATCAGATATTCGAGCAGGCGGAACTCGCGCGGCTGCAGCGTGATCTCGCGCCCGGCCCGCTTGACCGAATGCGACAGCCGGTCGAGCTCGAGGTCGCCGACACGATACACAGTCTCGGATTCGCGCGCCCCGGCACGGCGGTTCAGCACCTCGACACGGGCCAGCAATTCGGAAAAGGCGTAGGGCTTGGTGAGATAATCGTCGCCGCCGGCGCGCAAGCCGGTGACGCGGTCGTCGACCTCGCCCAGGGCGGACAGGATCAAGACCGGCGTCGTGTTGCCGCGCGAGCGAAGCGCGGCGATCACCGACAGGCCGTCGCGGCGCGGCATCAGGCGGTCGACCACCATCACGTCATAGTCGCCGGCATCGGCCAGCGCGAAGCCGGTCTCGCCGTCGCCGGCGACATGGGCGGTGTGGCCCGCCTCGGCGAAGGCTTTCTGCAAGTAGTCCGCCGCCTCGCGATCGTCTTCCATGACGAGAATCTTCATGGAGCCGTTATACGCGATTTCATTGGAGGTTTGAGGGGCAGTCATTGCGTCCTGCTTTGCCTTCATTAGTCGCATGTCTTCTTCCCAAAACCGGCAACCACTTTTGGGCGACATGCATTTCGCTCCGCATGTCGTAATCCCAAAACCGGTGCCCACTTTTGGGCGACATGCGATAAAGCGGCAGCGGGTGATGGGAAACCCGCTGCCGCCAGGAGCGAAACACGGTGACTGACTTACGTGCTCGGCCCCATGTTTCCCCACGGCGGCTCGGGGGTGTTGATACCGCCATGGGGAAGCTGAAAGTTAATATCAGCCCTTGCCGACCGGCAGCGCGACGAAGCGGTTCGAGTCGTCGCGGGTGATCTGCATCAGCACGGCCTTGCGGCCGGCCTTGGCGGCATCGGTCATGGCCTTGGAGACGTCGTCGGTGGTGTTCACCTCGTTCGAATTGATCGAGGTGATGACGTCGCCCGGCTGGATGCCGCGGTCGGCCGCGTCGCTGTCGGGATCGACATCGGTGACCACGAGGCCCTTGCCCTTTTCCGCCTTGGTGACGGTCAGGCCGAGATCGGCAAGCGTGTCGGGCTTGGCGGCAGGCGCCGACTGCTTGCTGTTGTCGTCGTTCGAGGCCTGCTTGTCGCTCGCGGGCAGCGTGCCGAGATCGACCTTGACCGTCTCGGACTTGCCGTCGCGCCAGACGGTGACGTCGACCGACTTGCCCGGCGAATAGGCACCGATCATGCGGGCGAGCTCCTTCGGCGAAGCGACGTCCTTACCGTCGACCTGGGTGATGACGTCGCCGGCGGTGATGCCCGCCTTCTTGCCCGGACCGGCATCCTGGGCGCTCGAGACCAAGGCGCCCTTGTCCGACTTCAGGCCGAGCGATTCGGCGATGTCGGAGGTGACCGGCTGGATCTCGACGCCGAGCCAGCCGCGCTGGACCGAGCCGCTCTTCATCAGGTCCTGGACGACCTGCTTGGCGGTGGAGGCCGGGATGTCGAAGGCGATGCCGACGCTGCCGCCCGACGGCGAGAAGATGGCGGTGTTGATGCCGATAACCTGGCCGTTGAGGTTGAAGGTCGGGCCACCCGAATTGCCGCGGTTGACCGACGCATCGATCTGGATGAAGTCGTCATAGGGGCCAGCGCCGATGTCGCGGCCACGGGCCGAGACGATGCCGGCGGTGACGGTGCCGCCAAGGCCGAACGGATTGCCGACGGCAACCACCCAGTCGCCGATGCGGACCTTGGAATCGTCGGCGAAGTCGACATAGGTGAACTTGTTGCCGCCGCCATCGACCTTGAGCACCGCGAGGTCGGTACGCGGATCGGTGCCGATCAGCTTGGCATCGAGTTCCTTGCCGTCATTGGTGACGACGGTGAAATCCGAGCCTTCCGACACGACATGGTTGTTGGTGACGAGATAGCCGTCCTCCGAGATGAAGAAGCCCGAGCCCTGGGCAACCGGGCGTGGCTCGCCATTGCCGTGGTCGCGATGGCCGAAGCGGCGCATGCCGAACTGGCCGCCCTGCCCCTGGTCGCCGAAGCCGCGGAACTCCTTGAAGAAGCGGCGCAGCTGCGGGTTGTCGGGCAAGTTGTCGAAACCGCCCTGATCGTCCGAGCCGTCATCGGCGGTCGGCTGGATCTTGGCCTTGACCTTGACGCTGACAACCGCCGGCGAGACATGCTCGACGACATCGGCGAAGCTCGGCATCTGCGGGGCCTCGACGCGCACGGCATCGGCCAGCACGGGGGCGGTGCCGGTTGCGAGCATACCCGCGCCGACCGTGCCGACAATGGCCAGGGAAGCGACGGCGGCCATCAGGCGCTTTCGGGTGCGGGAATATGAATTGGGGGCATTATTCATGGGGTTTCTTATCCTCTATCGACGCGGATGCGCTCAGGCGAAGCATCCTCGGGCAAGAGAATTAGGGAGCCGCACATTACGGCGCCATTTCCGGAACATGAAAGTTTTGTAATGTTGGGGATTGGTGGAAATCGACGCGGTGATCGAAGCCGTGGAAGCCGAACGGACACGCGAGGTGTAGCCGCCCTTTGGAGATTAGCTGATACCTCCGCGACGTCGTCATTCCAGGGCGAAGCAAGGAGCGAAGCGACGCGCGCAGACCCTGGAATCCATGCCGTGACGTTCGTCGAGGACGCAGCGGAGCAGAATTCTGCACCGTTGGCAGCGCGTCGTCGGAACGGAATGGATTCTATGGTCTGCGCGCGTCGCTTCGCTCCTTGCTCCGCCATAGAATGACGACCCGCGAACGGCTACCGCCAATTGTCGATGTCAATGATGGAACTAGTCGCGCAGCATCTTGTCCAGCGCCGCCTTTTCCTCCGCGCTGAGAGCGCTGTCCGATGCCGGGCGGCGCGAGCGGGCGCTGAGCACGATGAACAGGCCGCCGGCCAGAAGCAGAAGCACCGGCGTGCCCCACAAAAGCGCGTTGCGGAGGGTGAAGCGCGGCTTCAAGAGCACGAACTCGCCATAGCGCGAGACGATATAATCCATCACCTGCTGGTCGGTGTCGCCGGCGACGAGGCGCTGGCGCACGAGGATGCGCAAGTCGCGGGCCAGATCGGCGTCGGATTCGTCAATCGACTGGTTCTGGCAAACCATGCAGCGCAGGCCCTCGGAGAGCGCACGCGCCCGTTCTTCCAAAGCCGGGTCCTGCAGCACTTCGTCAGGCTTCACCGCCTGGGCTGCGCCGGCCAAGAACAGCGCCAGGAGCAGAACCAGCGAGGCGAGTGAAAACCTCGCTTTCATGTCGGGCTCGTCAACGCGGCGGCCGGCTTGCGGCGCCTCGCGGGCGCGCCGACACGCAGGCGGCGGTCGGCCAGCGACATGGCCGCGCCCGCCATCATCACCAGGGCGCCGCCCCAAATCAGCGTCACCAGCGGTTTCCACCAGAGGCGCACGACGACGGAGCCGTCATTGCCCTCGTCACCGAGCGACAGATAAAGCTGGCTCAAGCCGAGCGTTCTGATGCCGGACTCGGTCGTTGCCATCTGCCGGGCCTGAAAGAAGCGTTTTGCCGAAGATATCTCGCCATTGGCATTTCCGTCTGCGCCGATCAGCAGGAAGCGGGCGCGATCCTCGGTGAAGTTCGGACCCTTCTGGGGAAAAAGCCCTTCGAAGCGCAGCGTGTGGCCGGAGAGATCCACCGTCTCACCGGGCCGCATGGTGAGGATTTTTTCACTGCCGAAGCAGAGCGTGCCGACGATGCCGAGCAAGGTCAGCCCAAGGCCGAGATGGGCAAGCGCGGTGCCGAAGACCGAGCGCGGCAGGCCGGCGAAACGGCGAAGCATGACAGCCGGCGCCACCGAGCCGGCGCCGGATCTGACGGCAAGGTCGGTCAGCGCGCCGGCGACGAGCCAGACGGCGAGGCCGACACCAAGCGCTGCAAAAACCGAGGCGCCGTCGATGAACAGGCCGGTGACCAGCATCGCGGCAATCGCGAGTGCGAAGGCCGCCATCAGCCGCTGCGAGGCGGCGATCACATCACCGCGCTTCCAGGCGAGCAACGGGCCGAACGGCACAATTGCCAGCAATGGCAGCATCAGCGGGCCGAAGGTCAGATCGAAGAAGGGCGCGCCGACCGAGATCTTGCCGCCGGTCAGCGCCTCAAGCGCCAGCGGGTAGAGCGTGCCGACCAGCACCGTCGCTGTGGCGGTGGTGAGAAAGAGGTTGTTGAGGACCAGCGCGCCCTCGCGCGAGATCGGGTGGAACAGGCCGCCGGCCGTCAGGCTGGAGGCGCGCAGCGCAAACAGCGCCAGCGACCCACCGATGAACAAAGTCAGGATGCACAGGATGAAGACGCCGCGCGCCGGGTCAGTGGCGAAGGCATGCACGGAGGTCAGCACGCCCGAACGCACCAGGAAAGTGCCGAGCAGCGACAGCGAGAAGGTGAGGATGGCAAGCAGCAGCGTCCAGATCTTCAGCGCCGAGCGCTTCTCCATGACGATGGCCGAATGGAGCAGCGCGGTGCCGGCAAGCCAGGGCATGAAGGAGGCGTTCTCGACGGGATCCCAGAACCAGAAGCCGCCCCAGCCGAGCTCGTAATAGGCCCAGTAGGAACCCATGGCGATGCCGCCGGTGAGGAACATCCAGGCGACCAGCGTCCACGGCCGCACCCAGCGCGCCCAGGAGGCGTCGATGCGGCCCTCGATCAGCGCCGCGACCGAGAAGGAAAAGCAGACCGAGAAGCCGACATAGCCGAGATAGAGCAGCGGCGGATGGATGGCGAGGCCGAGGTCCTGCAGGACCGGATTGAGGTCGCGCCCCTCGACCGGCGCCGGATTGAGGCGGATGAACGGGTTGGAGGTCGTCAGGATGAACAGGAAGAAGGCCGCGCCGATCATGCCTTGCACGGCAAGCACATTGGCCTTGAGCGTCGCCGGCAGATTGTTGCCGAAGACGGCGACGAGCGCGCCGAAGAAGGTCAGGATCAGCACCCACAGAAGCATCGAGCCTTCGTGGTTTCCCCAGGTGCCGGTGATCTTGTAGATCGTCGGCTGCAGCGAATGGGAATTCTCCCAGACGTTGGCCACCGAGAAGTCCGAGCCGGCATAGGCGCTCGCAAGGGCCGTGAAGGACAGCGCCGTCAGCGCGAAGCCGGTGACGGTGACCGGGCCGCCGACCGCCATCAGCCGCTGATTGCCGGTGCGGGCGCCGACCAGCGGCACCAGCATCTGCACCAGCGACAGCGCGAAGGCGAGCACGAGGGCGAAATGACCGGTCTCAACCATTATTGGCTCTTGCTTTCAACCCAGACGCCCTTGGCCTTCAGGCCGTCGGCGACTTCCTTCGGCATATAGCGCTCGTCATGCTTGGCCAAAACACTGTCGGCGACGAAAACCCCATCCGGACCGAAAGCGCCTTCGGTTATGACGCCCTGCCCCTCGCGGAAGAGATCGGGCAGGATGCCGGTATAGGTCACCTTGACCGATTTCTGCGTGTCGGTGACCGAGAAGGCCACGGTTGCGCCGCTGCCGCGCACGACGGTGCCGTTCTCGACGAGGCCGCCAAGACGGATGCGCTGTCCGGG
>NZ_RZRX01000223.1:0-10688 GCF_003997405.1 Mesorhizobium sp. M2A.F.Ca.ET.042.01.1.1 | reverse complement strand
ATGCCGAGCGGATTTGGGAAGTCGAGGCCGCAGAGATTGATCCTGAGCCGCGCGTCGCGTGGCGCGGCCGCGCCGACCGGCAGCCCGCAGCGCAATGCCGCGATGGACATGCCATGCGCGGTTTCCGGATCGAAGGAGAAAAGCAGCTTCTGGCCGATCCGGTCGAGCACGCTCATTCGCCCTCCAGCGCCGGGAAGTCGTGTCCGCCGGCGCCGGGCGGCAAAGGCTTGACCCAAAGGACGGCATCGAGGTCGAGCGGGGCGTAGAGATGCGGGAACAGCGCGCCGCCGCGCGATACCTCGTATTTCAGCGCGTCCCCCAGCCTCTCCCCGTCGATGGCGATCAGCAGCAGGCCCGTCTGGCCGGCGAAATGCTTGGCCGCTGTCTCGCGCACCTGCGCGGCGGTGGAGAAATGGATGAAGCCGTCGGCGATGTCGATCGGCGCGCCAGTGAAGCGCCCGTTCCTTTCAGCCTCGCGCCAAAGCGCCTCGGGGACGATCTTGTAGATAATCTGAGACATTCCCGCGCTATAGTCCGAACCGAAGGAGCGGGGAAGGCTTAACGCTCGACTCTTCCCCATTTCCGGCGCAAACCTGTGATAGCCGGCCTTCACTGGCTCATGGAGGACGATATGCGTCTGCAGCACATCCTGATCCCCGCGGCGCTTTGCTCGTTGGTTGCCGCTTCCGCCTATTCCGAGGAGACCGACCACTACCGTCTGGAGAAGTCGGCCAACGGCTATGTCCGCATGGATACAAGGACCGGCGCCATGTCGATCTGCGAGGAGCGCACCGGCCAGCTCGTCTGCAAGATGGCGGCGGACGAGCGCGCCGCCTACCAGGACGAGATCGACCGGCTGGACAATTCGGTCAAGGCCCTCGATGCGCGGGTCGCCAAGCTGGAGAATTCGCTCTCCGCCCGGCTGGAATCGCAACTCCCGAGCGAAGAGGATTTCAACAGGACCATGGGCTACATGGAACGCTTCTTCCGGACCTTCAAGGACATCGTCAAGGACATGGACAAGGAAGACGGCGACGGCGGCGGCAAGCTGAACCAGCAGAAGACTTGAGCCGGCGCGACCGGGCCGCCCCTGGGGAAAAGCCCGCGCGCGGCCTTTGCCGCTTGAAAAAGCGCCGCGCCGCCGCATAATCATTCCGGTCCCCGCAAGAAGCACGAAAATGATGATGGGATCGGGGGAGGAATATTTGCCGTCGGGCCACACTTTCGTCATTGCCGACGATCACCCGCTTTTTCGCGGCGCGCTGAAGGAGGCGCTGGCCGGCATCGGCGACGTTGCCGCCATTCATGAGGCCGGGGATTTCGAGAGCGCCAAGGCTCTGGTGCTGGCCAATGAGGATATCGACATGGTGCTGCTCGATCTGTCGATGCCGGGCGCCAGCGGCCTCTCCGGCCTGATTGCGCTGCGCGGCATCCATCCGGCGGTGCCGCTGGTCGTGGTGTCGGCGCATGACGATCCCGTCACCATCCGCCGCGCCCTCGATCTCGGCGCTTCCGGCTTCATCTCCAAATCGGCCAGCATGGAAGAAATCCGTGCCGCGGTGCAGGCCGTGCTCGCCGGCGATATCGCAGCCCCTGCCGGCATCGAGCTCGGCGTCGAGCGCGACCCGGAAATCTCCGACCTGATCAAGCGCCTGCAGGCGCTGACGCCGCAGCAGACGCGCGTGCTCGGCATGCTGGCGGAGGGCCTGCTCAACAAGCAGATCGCCTATGAGCTCGGCGTCTCCGAGGCCACCATCAAGGCGCATGTCTCGGCCATCCTGCAGAAGCTCGGCGTCGACAGCCGCACCCAGGCGGTCATTCAGCTCTCCAAGATCGGCAATGACCCGCTGCAGCCGGTTGGCTGACCGCAGGCACGTCAGGCGAAAGCTTTCATCCCGACTAACCAGCGCGAAGCGATGATGCGGCCGCTTCGCGCCGGGTCGGTCGTTGGCGCCCGTCAGCGATAGTTTTCGACGGCGGAACCCAACTGCGACGAGGCGTCGTCCTCAGTCGGGCTTGAAGGATTTCGAGCTCGCCCGATCGCGGCGCCGAGACCCAGAGAGGCGATGGCCACCAGCGGAACGCCGGCGATCCAGGGCAGGCGCGGCGCCAGCGCATAGAGCGCGGTGCCGATCGACGGCCCGAGCGAGTCCTTGAGGTCGACCGCAACGGAAGAGGCCGCCATGTAGGACGCGCGCCGCGCCGACGGCGCCAGCGCGTTGACGGCGGTTGGCACCAGCGGCCCGACCAGCATCTTCCCCACGGCGCACATGCTGACCGCCGCGATCAGCGACAATATCGCAGGCGAGGCCGCGAGCAGCGCAAAAGCGACGATGGTCGAGATGCCGGCGCCGGCTGCCAGCCAAAGAGCCGGTCGCGTCTCGGCAAAGCGGCTGACCAGCATCTGCAATCCGACCGTCAAGGCGGCCGCGTAGGCAAACAGCGCGCCGACACCGGACGGGCTGAGCGTGCCGGCATCCTGCGCATAGAGCGGGATGACGGCCTCGATCCAGTTGCCGGAAATCTCGAACAGCACGACCCAGGCCAGCAGCTTCGCCAGGCGGCCGTCGCGGAAAGCCGGCAGCAGCGCCGACAGGCCGTCCTCTTCCTCCGCTTCGCCTTCGGCACGACCGCTGCCGTGGGTTTCGGCGAAGGCGACGAGCATGACGATGTCGCCAAGGATGAGCATGCCGCCACCGGCCAGGAACACGCTGCCGAGCGAAACGAGCGCCAGCAGCGCGCCGCAGGCCGGGCCTAGGATCTGCCCGGCGCTCGAGCTCACCCTTGCCATGCCGAACCAGCGCGGATGCGCTGAAGGTTCCGTCACGTCGGCGATCGCCGTTAGGATGGTCGGATGGAGCACCGACTCGCACATGCCGGTCAACAGTAGCACGGCCGCGGTGGCGACGACGCCATGGACGAAGAACAGCGCGATGAAGCCGCAGCCGACGCCGAGCGATGACAGGATCAGCACCGGCCGCCGGCCGATCCGGTCGGCGATGCCGCCGATCAGCGGCGCGGCGACGAGTTCGCCGCCGGCGTAGCAGGCAAACAAGAGGCCGATCGCGCCGATCGGGATGTTGGCCTCGCTGCTCGCCCAGAGCGGAAAGAAGGGCACGAGCGCGCCGTCGGCGAAGCCGGCGCAGAAGAACAGGAAGAGGCCGAGCAGGGCCGGGCGCGGCAGCCCGCGCCAGGAGGATGGAAGAATGGTCATGATGTCACCTACGCGTCAAAGGCCCGAAGGCCGGGATTGCGCGTTGGTTGACGTAAACGCCTACGGCTGTGCGACAGACAGCATGGGTTTATTGTTGGAGCGTGTTCAGTTCAGCCGCATCGACAGCTCCACGTCGTCGCCGAACGGCGTCGACATGTAACCGCCGGCCGGCGCGCGCACCCGTTCCAGATAGTCGGGCGAGAAGTCCGCATTATCGGCGATGACCAGCGCGCCGGGCCTGAGCCGGCTCTCGACCAGGCTCAATATCTCCGGATAGAGCGCCTTGGCGCCGTCGAGCAGCAGGAGGTCTATCCGGTCCGGCAGGTCCTTGCTCAGCGTTTCCAGCGCGTCGCCCTCGCGGATCTCCACCAGATCGATGAGCCCGCCTTCGGTCAGGTTGGACTTGGCCCGCACCACCTTGGACGGCTCGAATTCCGTCGTGATCAGGCGGCCGCCGCCATTGTCCCTGAGCGCGGCAGCAAGATAGAGCGTCGAGATGCCGAACGAGGTGCCGAATTCGAGGATGATGCGTGCGCCGGTGCTGCGCGCCAGCATGTAGAGCAGCGTGCCCGTCTCCGGCGAGACCGCGAGCCACAGGTCCTTGAGGCTGCCATAGAACTGGCGATATTCGGTCTTGCTGTGGATGAGGCGCGTCCGTTCCTCGCGCGAGTACCGGGCGATCGCCGGGCTGGTCGCCGCATCAGCTTCCTTGAACAGGCGGGCGAGCAGCGGGGCCAAAGGGGTTGTGGTCAAGGTGGTCATGACTGTCTCCGGACGGGTTCTTGTGCTGCCTCGAAAAATACGAATAATCCTTCAGGTTTCCAATTCGCATTTCCGAGCGCGTCCGTGATCATTCGCCCAAGTCCTTCAATTTCCACCCGGAAACAGCCCAAACAGGCACGCGCCACGGAGCTTGTCGCGGCCATTCTCCAGGCAGCTGCTCAGGTTTTGGCGAGCGAGGGGGCGCAACGTTTCACCACGACGCGCGTCGCCGAAAAGGCCGGCGTCAGCGTCGGCTCGCTCTACCAATATTTCCCGAACAAGGCGGCGCTGCTGTTCCGGCTGCAGAGCGATGAATGGCGCCAGACGACCGAGCTGTTGTGCGGCATCCTCGAAAACGTCGAGCTGTCGCCGCTCGAGCGGATAAGGACGCTGGTCTATGCCTTCATCCGCTCGGAATGCGCGGAGGCGGCGGTGCGCGGCGCGCTGAATGACGCGGCGCCGCTCTACCGGGATGCTCCGGAGGCGCAGGAGGCGAGGGCGACGGCGAACCGGACCGTCGAGGCCTTCATGCGCGAGACCCTTCCTGACGCGCCGGATTCCGGCCGCGCTCTGGCCGGCGAACTGATCATGAAGACGCTGAGCGCCGTGGGAGCGGATTTCTCGGAAAAAGAGCGGACGGACGGCGAGATCGAAGCCTATTCCGACGCGCTCGCCGACATGTTCTGCGCCTATCTCAAAAGTCTCGGCCATCGCGGCTGAGAGCAGCCCATAAAATCACTCCGCGGCCGGCGCCAGCGGCCTGACCCTTGCCATCATCGAGCGCAGCACGGCGGGCTTCACCGGCTTGTTGACGACCGGAATGTCGAGCTGGCTTGCGGCGGCGCGCACCTCGCTGGAGCGGTCGGCGGTGACCAGCACGCAGGGCAGGTCCTGGCCGTAGGCGGCGCGCAACCTGGCGATCGCGTCGAGCCCGGAGCCGCCATCGAGATGGTAGTCCGCAAGCACGACGTCCGGCCTCGCCGCGCCGGGCCGCATGAGCTCTCCCGATCCCGAAGCCGTCTCGACATGGCAGCCCCAGCCTTCGAGCAGCAGCCGCATGCCGTCGAGGATGCGCGCGTCATTGTCGATGCAGAGCACATTGAGCCCGGCAAGCGTCGACGCAGAGCGGGCCGGGGCCTTGCTGATCTCGCGCGGCGGCGCCGCGACCTCCGCGACCGGCAGGATGACGGAAAAGCGCGTGCCCTTGCCCGGGTTTGAGAAAATGCGGATTTCGAGCCGCAGCACCCGCGCGATGCGGTCGACGATGGAGAGCCCCAGGCCAAGGCCTTCTGCCTCGCGTACGCCCTCGTCGAGGCGCGTGAACTCGTGGAAGACGGTGTTGAGCTTGTCGCCGGCGATGCCAATGCCGGTGTCGATCACCTGGATTTCGGCCAGTTCGCCGCGCCGCCGCACTCCAACCAGGATGCGGCCCTTGCGCGTGTATTTGATGGCGTTCGAGACCAAGTTCTGGATCAGCCGGCGCAAAAGGTTGCGATCGGTCATGACGCCGAGCGAGGACGGCATGATCTTGAGGTCGAGCTTCTTTTCGGCGGCCAAAGGGCGGAAATCATTGCCGATCTGGCTGAGCAGCCCGCCGAGGTTGAAGGCGGTGTCCTCGGGCTTCATGGCGCCGGCGTCGAGCCGCGAGATGTCGAGCACCGCGCCAAGGATGGTTTCGACCGATTCCAGCGAGGATTCGATGTTGACCGCCGCCTTGCCGGCCGGCCCCTTGCCGGCCTTCTCGATCAGCGACGAGCAATAGAGACGCGCCGCGTTGAGCGGCTGCAGGATGTCGTGGCCGGCGGCGGCGAGGAAGCGCGTCTTGCCGAGATTGGCTTCCTCGGCCAGCATCTGCGCCTGCGCCAGCTCCTCGTTGACGCGGGTGAGCTCGATGGTGCGGGTCTTGACCCGCTGCTCCAGCGATTCATTGGCCCGCTTCAGCGCCAGGTCCTGCTCGACGCGGCCGGAGATGTCGGCATAGGTGGCGACGATGCCGCCGTCGGGCATCGGGTTGGAGCGCAGCTCCAGAATGCGTCCGCTGGTCTTCAGCTCCATCTGCCATGGCCCGGCGAAGCTGGTCAGTCGGTTGAGCATCGTAACACGCTGGTCAGCCGGAATATCGCCGCGTTCGGCAAGATGGCGCAGGATCCGGTCGAGCGACACGCCGACCTGGCCCATCTCGTCCGGCAGGTCGAACAGCTGCCGGTATTGCCGGTTCCAGCAGATCAGCCGGAAATCTCGGTCGAAGACGGTGATGCCTTGCTCCATCTGGTCGAGCGCGATCTGGAGCAGGTCGCGATTGTGCTGCAGCGCCTCGGTGGCGTCGTCGAGCAGCTTGAAGGCATCCTTGGAATCGTGGTCGTTGCGGCGAAAGAGCAGCGACAGGATCAGCCGCGCCGAGGACGAGCCGACAGCGCTTGCCAGCAATTGCTCCGAGAAGCGGATGACATCCATGCTCGCTTGCTCCTTGCCGTGGAGCGAGACGCTTGCGCTCTTCTCGAAGGACTGGAAGGAGCGCTCCGTGCGCTCGACGCCGAGATAGCGCGAGATCGTGTCCTTGAGATCGTTGACGGTGACGGCGGTGCGGAAACGCCTGAGGCTTGGCATCGGGCCGGCCTCGCGCGGCACGAAGATCGCCGCCTGGATGCGCTCCAGCGGCACCGACGCGCGCGACAGCGACCCCAGCACGAAGAACAGGGCGTTGACCGAGAGGCTCCAAAGCACGCCGTGGTTCAGCGGCTCGCCGACGGTGCCGAACAGCGCCTGTGGCCTCAGCGCCTCGAAGCCGAACAGCCCGTGGACGACGATGTCGGAACCGGGGCCGGCGAGCGAAGGCAGAAGAAGCGTGTAACCCCAGACAGCGATGCCCGCGACCATGCCGAGCGCGGCGCCCCGGCCGTTGGCGCGGCGCCAGATCAGGCCGCCGATCAGTGCCGGCGCGAATTGCGCGATCGCGGCAAACGACATCAGCCCGATCGAGGACAGTCGCACGCTGTTGGTGCTCTCGCGGTAATAGAGGAACGCGATGAACAGCATGATGAAGATGGAGGCGCGGCGCACATTGAGGATCAGTGTTGACCAATCCTCGTTCTCCGAGGCGCTGGTCTTGAGCACCCGGCGCACGAACAGCGGGATGATGAGATCGTTGGAGATCATGATCGACAGCGCGACGCTCTCGACGATCACCATGGCGGTCGCCGCCGACAGACCGCCGACGAAGGCGGCCATCGCGAGCACGTCATGACCGCCGAGCAGCGGCAGCGACAGGACGTAAAGGTCGCTGCTGGTCTTGGTGCCGACCAGCGACAGGCCGGCAAAGGCGATCGGCAGCACGAAGAGGTTGATCGCCACGAGATACAGCGGGAACAGCCAGGTCGCCGTGCGCAGTTCCGCCTCGCTTCGGTTCTCGACGATGGTGACATAGAATTGCCGCGGCAGCATCAGGATGGCAAAGCCGCTCAAGCCCGTCAGCACCAGCCAGGTGGCCAGCGAGGTGTTGTAGCTCATCGCCTGGCGTACCTGGCCGTTCGCGGCGAGCCTGGCGAACATGTCGCCGGGGCCGCCGAAGATCAGGAACGTGACCATCAGGCCGATGGCTATGAATGCGGCAAGCTTCACCACGGTCTCGACCGCAACCGCCAGAACCAGCCCGTCCTGATGTTCCGTGGCGTCGGCATGGCGGGTGCCGAACAGCACCGCGAACAGCGCCAGAAGCATCGCCACCACCAGCGAGATGTCGCTGACGAACGGATCGAATGAGGGCGGCGAGCCGGTATAGTGCTCGATCATCAGGCTCACCGAGCCCGAGATAGCCTTGAGCTGCAGCGCGATATAGGGCACCGCGCCGATCGTGGCGATCAAGGTCGCGATCGCCGCGACGGTGAAGCTCTTGCCGTAGCGGGCGCCGAGGAAGTCGGCGATCGAGGTGATCTTCTCGCTCTTCGCCAGCCGAACCAGCCGGTTGAGCAGCGGGAAGCCGAACACGAAGACCAGCACCGGGCCGGTATAGATGCCGAGGAATTCGAGGCCGCGCTCGGAGGAAAGCCCGACGGAGCCGAAGAAGGTCCAGGAGGTGCAGTAGATGGCCAGGCTGAGCGCATAGATGAACGGCCGCGCCCGGCCGAGCCCGGTGGCGACGGCGCGCCGGTCGCCGACGCTGGCAATGGCGAAAAGCAGCGTCACATAGGCGATCGCGATGATGACGACGAACCAGCCTTGCACGGCCCGTGCTTCCTCCCTGGCCGGTCTCCCACCCGCCTGCCCAACCAATTCCGAAAAGATACCAGCCGATTTGCCGTCCGGAATTGCGTCTGAACAAATACCCAAAGCGGCCGGGCATCTCGATGAAACGCTAGACCGTCCTGACGCAACCACAGCTCGGGGCCCAAGTCCATCGCGGCTTTCGGCGCATATGCGGCTGATGACGATGCGTGACACAAACCGGTGCCTTCATTGTTTTTCCGGTTTTGCAACCGTGGGTTTTTGTTATTGTGAGGCCCGGGTCGGCGCCGAAGGACAACTGGTGAGGCGGCAGAGCGGCCCGCCACGGCAAGGAGGGTCGAATGCTGAAAGAATTCCAGGAGTTCATTTCCAGGGGCAATGTGATGGACCTGGCCGTCGGCGTCATCATCGGCGCTGCCTTCGGCAAGATCGTCGATTCCTTGGTCAACGACATCATCATGCCGATCGTCGGCGCGATCTTCGGCGGGCTGGACTTCAACAATTACTTCTTCGGGCTGTCCTCCAACGTCCATTCGGCAACGCTGGCTGACGCCAAGAAGGAGGGCGCGGTGTTCGCCTACGGCAGCTTCATCACCGTCGTGCTGAACTTCCTGATCCTTGCCTTCATCATTTTCCTGATGGTCAAGGCGGTGAACAATCTGCGCAAGCGGCTGGAGCGCGAGAAGCCGGCTCTCGCCGCGGCTCCGCCGCCGGCCGACGTGCAACTCCTGACCGAAATCCGCGACCTGCTCGCCAAGAAGTAGCGCAGAGCAGGCGCTCTGGACCAAAACCCCGGCCCCCGGCGGCCGGGGTTTTCCGTTTGGCGATCTGGTAAGAGCGCTAACGACACGAACACGGATTTTGCCCATGAGCCTTATCGACACCTTGCGCGCCGAAGCCCGCGCCGCGCCCGAAAGCGGCATTGTCGCCGTCATCAACCATGGTCGCCTGCGCGAAGGGCTGATCCCGCTCTGGGCCGGCGAGGGCGATCTTCCGACGCCTTCCTTCATCAGCGATGCCGCCGCACGCGGGCTCGCTGATGGCGAGACCTTCTACACCTGGCAGAAGGGCATTCCCGAGCTCCGGCAGGCGCTCGCGCGCTACTACGCCAGGCATTTCGGCAAGACCTTCGCCGAGGAGGCGTTCATCGTCACCGCCTCTGGCATGCATGCCATCCAGCTGGCCATCGACGCCATCGCCGGCAGCGGCGACGAGGTGATCTACCTCTCTCCCGCCTGGCCGAATTTCGCCGCGGCCGCCGGCGTGGCGGGCGCCGTGCCGGTGCCGGTGACGCTCGACCAGTCCGGCAATGGCTGGTCCTGCGACGTCGACAAGATCGCCTCCGCGATCACTGCGCGCACCAAGCTGTTGTTCATCAACACGCCCTCCAACCCGACCGGCTGGACAGCCGATAAAGAGACACTCCAGGCGATTCTCGATCTTGCCCGCCAAAAGGGCCTGTGGATCATCGCCGACGAGATCTATTCGCTGTTCCACTACGGCCATGGCCGCGCGCCGTCCTTCCTCGACATCGCCGCGCCCGAGGACCGCATCCTGTTCGTCAACAGTTTTTCCAAGAACTGGGCGATGACCGGCTGGCGCGTCGGCTGGATCAAGACCCATCCCGCCTTGCAGCAGGTGTTCGAAAACCTGATCCAGTACTCGACCTCGGGCGTCGCCCAGTTCATGCAGCGCGGCGCGGTCGCCGCCCTCGACGAGGGTGACGGCTTCATCACCGAACAGGTGGAGCGCGCGCATGCCGCGCGCGACCTCGTCTGCGGCATTATCGGCGAAACCGGCAAGGCGCGTTTCACCGTGCCGCAGGGCGCTTTCTACCTGTTCTTCAGGGTCGCCGGTCTCACCGATTCCCGAAAAGCGGCCTTCGACATCGTCGACAACGCCAATGTCGGCCTGGCGCCCGGCACCGCCTTCGGTCCCGGCGGCGACGCCTTCCTCCGACTATGCTTCCACCGCCGCCTCGATCAGCTCGAGGAAGCGGCGCATCGCCTGGCGAAATGGATGAAGACGGTGTGAGGCCGCAATCGGGCGCGAAGCCTTTGTTTACGAACCCTTTTTCTGCACCGCTTCGTTCCTAGGCAGACGTAACGGCATGGATTCTAGGGTCTGCGCGCGTCGCTTCGCGACTGCTTCGCCCTAGAATGACGACGGAAGGACGGCCTCGGACAATCTCGAACGTTTGCGATTATCGGCTGGCAAAAGGGACGTCGTCATTCTAGGGCGAAGCAGTCGCGAAGCGACGTCGCGAAGACCCTAGAATCCATGCCGTGACCTGGGAGCGTCGCAGCGTTGGAGAACGAGAAACAGCGACAGGCGGAGTGCGGCCCGCGCCCGACGCCTGCAATTAGCCGCCTGCCTTGTTCACCAGCAGCGGAATGATCCGGTCGGTCTTGGCGACGGCGGGACGGCCTGAGCCGGCATAGGGGATGCCCAGCGCATCCCAGGTCTCGACCAGCGCGTCCTGCAATTCGGC
>NZ_RZRX01000222.1:0-10834 GCF_003997405.1 Mesorhizobium sp. M2A.F.Ca.ET.042.01.1.1 | reverse complement strand
GCGACAGGCAGACCCTGCCTCAGAAGCGTTCCCGCCTCGGGGTTGAGCACAAAAGGGCCAAATGCGAGCCGCTCCGGCATTACGAGACATTATGTGTTTTCGGTGATTTTCGGAACTGTTCGGCCGCGCTTCGATACGTTTTGTTGGCAGCCCGACATCTTGGCTCCAGCTCAGCCACAGGAGAGCGTGCGATGCCTGGGAGCCGCGACTACCCGACGATGGCAACTGAAGCCCCAACGGTACGGCCGGCTCAAAGCCCTCGCGGACGTGAGGAGGAGTTCCGTGCCGCGCTCGATCGCTACATGGCCTTCTATGCCGAAGAACAAAGACACTATACAGAGTCCGTCGAGCGGTCTGGCGAAAGCGCAGGAACGTGTCTGCGGAAACGTGCAACGTCCCGCTGGGAACTTTCACCGGCGAAAATCATCGACAAGTTTCGCAGCAGTCCCCAATCGTACCCATTGGGAAAGTTGCTCCTAAAGCGCCTGGGCTGGCGGGCGGCTCAGCAGTCCAGACCGGACATGCTTTGAGTTTCCCTCGGCAAGGGCAAACCAACGTGTGCTCGTGATAGAAACCGGCGCCAGTTCCATCCCGCCGTGGCCATAAGGACGGCTTATCGAAGCCCGATCTGCAAATCTGCGGGCGATTTCCGCCTTCTGGTCACCCGCCGCAGTTCTTGTTCCTCGACGGGGATTCTTGGAAGCTTTTCGAACTTTCTGCGCCTCGCCTCCACCCGAATTGCGGGTGCTTGTGGGTAAGGCGGGCCAGTAGATTAGGTCTTAGGATAGTTCAGAGGCATTGAGTGTAACGACTGCTTTGCGACTTCTCACAGTCATCGGAGCGAGCGCGCCCGGTCGTCGAGCGCATGCCAGAAGCCGCTTTCCTCGCCGAGCACTAGGCCGCGCATGACGCGCCGCGCACCCAGCCGGCGATGTGGTTGCGTCGATCCTTGAAAGGGAGTGGTGGCGACGCTGGCGAGAAGCCCGCAACGAATGACACCGCGCGCGAGGCAGCTAGATCCCAAGCGTCCAATCGGCTCTTGGCACCCTGAGCGGCCGGTCAGGTTCCGCCGACACAGCTTCGATCACCTCGGCCGCTGCCTTCAAGACCAAGTCGGCCGAGCGATCGACCTCATCGAGGCGTCGCATGATTCGAAGGCGGAGACGCACGAGCTGGTGAAGCTCGGCACGCCTCTCGCCAATGGTCAAAGCTTCAAAACGCAAAACACTTACTCGGCACGCGGGACGAGCGGCTATCGTCGCTCAGACCTGCCGCCACGGCGAGATCACCATCTGGCGAACGCCTCCACCGTTTGTGGTACTCCAAGAGCCGATGGGCGGGTCACAATCCGAGCGTTTCGCCCGCTTCCAGCAAAGCAAAATCTGCCGCCGGCCTCTCGTGCCTGGCCGCATCGGCGAACTCCTCCAAGGCCTCTTCGACTTCGTTGACCGAGGTCGCTGTTGCCTGCATGTGAAACAATACCCGGTGCGTAAGCATCGCGATTTTGGCATCGCGGAACAGCCGGTGATGATGCATCGATGCCGTATCGAAATCGGCGATCTGCATGACGGTCGCTCCTCAGTGTGCCGTCGGCGCGATTTTGAGCAGCCGACGGCGAGCAGCTTTCGCGCGTGCCTGGCCGGCTCGTATGCGGCTGCAAAGGGCCAGGCTAACGGCGAGGCCGTGGTCCTCGTCGAGCAGCGCCGTCGCTTGCTTCAGCGAGTGCTCGGCTCGCTTTGCGCGTAGCCGTGCGACCGCTATTTCCAAGACCGTAAGCTCGATCATCGTTCGGCATCCTTCCGGTTTGCCGTCCCTTCGAGAAATCAATCGGCGCCGGGAGCTTTTGTTCCTGCGACGGAATAACGTCTGGGGGCGAGATCATGACGGCTCTCCCGACCTGCAGTCCGTCCTCGACGCAGCTGCGGCGTGACTGGCGCATCCCGCCTTTAGCCTCGTGCTGTCTTGCGCTTAAACGTCACAATGGCCCGGGCACGATCGACATCCGCGTCAAATCCGGCCGCTTGCCACGACTTGCATTGGACATGGGTCGTTGTCTCGGGATCTTCGTTGGCCCACCACCAATCGTATTCCCGGGCCGAGGCCGGCAAGCTGGCCATTTTTTCCAAAGACTTGAAACTCAATGTCACGACGTCATCAGTTCGCGTCATGAGATAGTCCCGCCAGGAATCGTAGTGCGCCATGGGGTGATTAGGGATCAGGGCTTCGGTTTCTTTGGCGGAGCCGGTTTGGCCGGGTTGCCATCTGCGTTCGCAAGCACGGCTCTGGCGAAGCGTGCGGATACGTTACTTTAGCGCGTGTCCCGCAAAGTCTTCGCTGCCAGCGCTTCAATTGACTCTGCATGGGTCTTTTCCACCTCTTAGGGGTTTCCATCTACGCTCCACTGGCGAACGGAACCAACATGCTCTGGAGTTGAGAAATAGTCGAGATGCCTTTCGGGAAAGTGCTCCCGCATGAACACAACTCCAGACCCACAACCCGTCTTCAATGGCCTGGTGCTTGCGGCCTTCAAGGCTCGTCGGGCAGGCGCGCAGTTTGTGGCCGATCTCCTCAACCGCGTTTTCCGTACTGACATCACAGCCGGCGAGCTTGCCCTCGGCGCGGCAGTCCTTTCCGTCATCCGCGCATTCACGCTGCTTGGGTCGACAATCGCGGCCGTCGTGACCGGGATTGGCTTCCTTGCCGACCGCGGAGATGGTGGACGAGCTATTCGCCCAGGCGGAGCGGCGCACGACTAGATACTCACAGTCGCCGGCTGATATCCGAATTAAGGACGAGGTGCCGGGCGGCGCGGCCCGGGAACGGCTGGACGCCTTAGCAGCGGCCCGACAGTTCCGCGCTCTGTTGGGGTGCGTTGGGTTGAACCGCCGGGCCTAGCCGACTCGGGGTGGGGAGTCGGCCGATGGAGATGTTACATTAGAAAGAGTGCATGAATAACACGGTTGGTTACATTCCACCGGTTTCGCTGAAGCTCGCCGGGCGCGTTCTCTCTCCCGGCGGCGCAATTTCTGCTGGCGCAAGTGCGTGCGAGGCAGTGCGCGCGCCACGCTCCTAACGTCGAACCGCCGCCGCTGGTACATCCGCAGTCCGGGACGGGGGTCGGGAGCGGCCCGGCACGACGGGGTAGGCCAGCTACCCAAAATTGATGCCAGCAATTGGGTCCCCAGATGAGACGGCTGTTGGCTGCTCCCAGGTCGTCCTTATGGGGCTCCGCTTCACCAGCAATGAGGTGGATGACGGACCTATAGGCGCGTTACGCCGAAATGGACCAGCTAGTCGGGCATCAAAGACCATGAGATTAGGTATGTCAGGGGCGATCAAGGTATAAACGAACCGTGCCGCGCTGTTTACCATCAACTACAGCCGAGATGAAAAGTGCGCTACGATCCGGTGGCAGCTAGGATCGTGCGGTCATTGAAGGCCGAAGGATGCTATCGCTGATCCGAGGGAGGGGTTGGCAAGAATGCTCGCGCCCGGCGGGCCAATAGGGAATCCGGCGGCGCGGGTGATCGGCATCAGCGAAACCAATCTTGCCAAATCTGCATAGTGGGCTGGTTCTCGCCGTCTTGAGTGTCTTTGGCCTCGGGTGATGGATCGCTAACGCTGTGGACTCTAGCGGAATGCACGTGACATCTGGTCCGTGAGCGGCTTCAGAAGATAGGACCAAACGCTATGACGGCCGGTGCTTACGTGGACCTCGGCCGGCATACCAGGCTTAAGCACCTTTGCGTCGGTCAGGCAATCAGCCTTATCTTGCACAATGATGCGTGCCGAGAAATAGGAGAGCTGGTGCTGCTGATCCTTGATCAGGTCTGCCGAAATCCATTTCACCTTGCCACTGCACGCCGGTGTCGTGCCCGCATCGAACGCCGTTAGGCGAATTGAGACTGGCTGACCCGAACGGACTTCGTCAACCTGGGAGGGGGGGATGCGCGCGTCTACTACGAGGTTGTCCGCATCAGGGACAATCGTCATCAGCAATTCCCCTGGAGCGATTACACCGCCAATCGTGTGAACAGTGGATTGCTGTATCGTTCCCGATTGCGGGGCGCGGATTTCGGTTTTGGACAGCTCGTTCTCCGCGACGATCTTGCGCTCGTCGAGCTCGGTTCGCTTGGCTTCTGTTTCACGCAGCTCTTTGGTCACCTCGCTGCGCGTTTGCTCGTCAAGTTGCAGGACCTGCAATTCGGTTTCGGTGATCTTCACCTGTGCTTCCGCCACAGCCGCGGCCAGACGCCCTGACTCGCCTTTCGCTCTTGTGGCCTCAAGCCTCACATTGCTGAGTCTCTCTTTCGAGACCAGTTTTTTGGAATACAGGTTATCCACATCGCTGAGATCGCGGCCGAGCAAGGTAGCGGATTCGTCCATCGCGGCCTGCTGGGCCTTGAGGCCCTCGAGTTGACGCCCGATCTGCTCGGTCTGGCTTCTAAGAAGCGTTTTCTGACCGGCCAGTTCCGATGCCCTTGTTTCGAGCAGAGTACGCTCGCCGTTGACCAGCGCCACCACGTTCGGATTGCCCATGTCGGCCTGCAGGCCGCTTGGGATCCGCATTGTCGACAGTCCTTGACGTTCGGCCTCCAGTCGAGCAAGTCGCACCGTGGCACGGTCTAGATCCTCGCTGATGATCTCGAGGTTTGCCCGAGCCAGCGTGTCGTCCAGCCTGACCAACACTGCGCCTGCCCGGACATGGTCGCCGTCCTGCACATAGATTCCATTAATGGTGCCACCCGTCTGGTGCTGTACCTTCTTGGTGTCGCTTTCCACGACTACAGTTGCCGGTGCGATCACTGCGCCCGCAATTTCGGTCAAACCGAGCCATAGCCCTCCGCCTACGACTAGCAGGCAAGTGACCGTCAGTCCGAGCGTCAGGCTGGGTCCGAGGTCGCCCGTCGGTGTAAGCTCTTTCGAGGTCTTCGAGCACGAGCCGGCATCGGGCCAGGCGGAAAATGGAAGGTACGAAAGCAAGCGAGGCAGAACGTCACGCATGTCCGCTAACACCAGTTCGAATGGGCATGACAGCGGATGGACGATGCGCGGGGGAAGGGGGGGCGCGCACGATGCTAGCCAACACCTCTTCGCGAGAGCCGAATGTCCTGACCATACCATCAGCCAGCACCAATACCTGATCGATGTTGGTGAGAGCGGAGGGACGGTGCGCAACCACGATGACGATGCCCCCACGCTGTCGCACCGCCAGGATCGCACCGGCAAGCGCGGCGTCGCCTTCGACGTCGAGGTTTGAGTTTGGCTCATCCAGAACAACAAGAAATGGGTCGCCATAGAGCGCCCTGGCAAGGCCAATCAATTGTCTTTGGCCAGCCGATAAGGCCCTGCCTCCGTCGCCGATGCGCGTTTGAAAGCCCTCCGGTAAGCTCATGATCAACGAATAGATGCCTGCAGCCCTCGCGGCGGCAAGGATACCTTTCGGGTCGCTCTTTCCGCCGAACCTCGAAATATTGTCCGCAACCGTTCCGTCGAAGAGTTCAACGTCTTGTGGCAGGTAACCGATGTGTGAGCCAAGCGAGCGCGGGTTCCATTGGTCGAGCGAGGCTCCGTCCAGCCGGACTTTGCCCTGGAGGGGAGTCCAGGCTCCGACCAATGCCCGCACGAGGGTGGTCTTGCCTGAGCCGCTTGGGCCGACAATGGCCATGCCGGCGCCGCTGGTAAGGCGAAAGCTTACATCGAGCACCGTCGGCTTCGGCATGCCAGGCGGCGCTACAGTCAGTCTCTCCACGGTCAGCTGTGTATGCGGCCGCGGCAATTCCATGGGGTCGGCCGCAGTTTCGAATGCCTCCAACGTAGCCTTGAGATGGAAATAGCTGTGTCGGGTGGACAGGAAGCCCTTCCAGTTCGCGATTGCTGCGTCGACCGGAGCCAACGCACGGCCAAGCAAAATCGATGATGCAATGATGACGCCTGGCGACGCCTCGCCGCCGATCACCAGGTAGGCGCCAAGCCCCAGCACGCCCGATTGCAGTGACATCCTTAGCGCCTTTGACAACGAAGCAGTTCCGCCAATGATGTCGGACAGCCGCTCTTGGTGCGCCAGATAACCAAGAACGAGTTCGCTCCAGCGTCCCGCCATTCTGGGCAGTAGGCCCATCGCGTAAACGACCTCGGCATTGCGCCGCCCGGACTCGGCAAGTGCGCGTTGCGATATCATTGCCTCTGACGTCAGCTTGGCGGGGGTGCGACCGAAAATTTCCGCCAGCGCGGTTATTGCAACCACTGCAACAGCACCAAGTGTCGCGAGCATGCCGAGCGCCGGGTGGAGCATGTAGATGATCATCAGATAAAAAGGGATCCAGGGCGCATCGAAGACCACAGTCGGCCCTGATCCTGCAACAAAGCCACGCAGGTGCTCGACGTCTCGAAGTGGATCCAGCCGGTCAGCCTCTCGGCCAGCTTTCAGAGGCAAGAGCACCGAAAGCGCAAACGCCCTTTGATGGAGATTTTTGTAGAGCCGGCTTGCAATGCGGGCCAACAGTCGGAGTCGCACGAGGTCGAGCAGTCCATAGGCCGCGTAGAGACCCAGCATGCCAGCAGTCAATCCGACCAGGGTCGGTATGCTCTGGGATGGCAGCACCCGATCGTAGACCTGCAACATATAGAGCGAACCGGTCAACGCCAGCAGATTGGTCATCGCGGAAAAAAGCCCAACACCAAATAGCCCCGGTGCGCAGTCCGACATCGCGCTATGTAAAAGGGACGATACTTGCTTGGTCTTCATTGCCTCTTATTCTTCACGCGGGAGTGCCGCGTGGCCTTGTTGGGCTCTGGCCAATAGGGGAAACCCCGCCCTTGGAATGCTCTCAGTTCGGGCCAATTCCCCTGTGAAAAACGTGAACATGAGGCGTCGCTGAAATATCCGAACTTTAATCAAAATGAAGCAAAATCGTGGCGTCGAGTGCGCTCGCCGGCAGCTAGAGCGGTGAAATTCGGGGATAACGCAGGGGAAGAAAACTGAGTTAACCCCAACTATTCTGGACCCACCGCGCTGGAAACGTGGCGTTTTTTGTCCGCGAGACACCTTTGTGACACGCGGCTTTGATCAACTATTTTGTCCGGCGAAATCGGTACGTGATAAACTTGCGCGCTGCGTTCATTTTTCCACGGTTGATCTAGGCGGGCTGGTAGGAGGCGGATGGGGGGTCGTAGATATCGAAGGCATAGCGTCGATTCCCAAATGCTGCTGCAACACTCCGGACAAACCAGGAAATCATCTCGAGAGCCTCAGAGGTCGGACGGATGGCGGTGTTCGAACCGGGCGGGCACCGTAGTGGATTGCTCCTTGATAAGAGACCTCAGTTGCGTTGCACTGCAAGCACGCTGACAGCCGGTTCTTGCGCGCACTATCCCCCCGCTGGCGTGGGACGGCGCGGAAGACAGTGGAGCCAAGACATCTTTCAGTTTGAGCCCTCGCGGCTTCCTCTTTAGCGCTGGATGGATTGAGGTTCTACAGTTCCCGCCAAGAGGGGCCGTCGTCCATCATTCGAACGGACGAGGACAAACGTTAGACCCCTCCGTAGCTTTCCGTGACTTAGGCAATCTCGCACAGTAATCGGGCCATGAGAGATCACTACGATTCCGACGATGTCGGACTGCTGGCCGGCCGCAGTGTTAGCGGAGCGGCAAAATGAAGCCGCATCTGGTCTGCGTCGGCGGCGAAGATCACGCTCTGAGAGTTCCATTCTTCTTGGAGCTGCGTGCGAGAGGTTTCCAGATCACGGCAGTTTCGACTTGCGACGGCGCCTCTTTCCGGAGGCACGGGATATCCCACAAGGGATATGAGTTTGATCGCTTCAGCAGTGGCAGCGGGAAAGCCGGCGCAATCAGAGCACTCCGCGGATTAATCGCCGAGCTGCGTCCGGACATCGTACAGAGCTTCGACACAAAGCCAAATCTTTTGGCTCCGCTCGCGGCGCGGGGGCGGGTGCCGGTTGTTCGTACCATCAACGGACTGGGGTGGACGTTCTCGTCCCTTGCGCTGCGCGCCTTGATGCTGCGGCCACTTTTCATCGGACTGCAACGGCTGGCATCCCTTTGGACGGCGGCGACGGTATTCCAGAACCGAGACGATCAGAAGTTCTTTCATCGATACCGGCTGCTAGGCCATGGCACCAACTGCCTGATTCCGGGTTCCGGCATAGACATAGGCGCTTTCGCGGCTGCCCAGCATCTTGGGCCGCCAGCCGCGCGGCTTCGCCAGGAATTCGGGCTTGAATCGGCAGAAGTCATCATGTTTGTCGGGAGATTGACTCGTCAGAAGGGGATTCTGACCCTCCTCAAGGCGGTGCCGAAGGTTCTGGCCAGACGGCCGAATGCGCGGTTCGTACTGATCGGACCTTGGCAGTCCGAGGGGCCGTTCGCCGTCGCCGAATCGAAAATTCGGCAGCTTGGTTCCAACGTTGTGGTTCTGGGCAAGCGCTGCGACATACCGGCCCTTCTGGGTATAGCTGATGTGTTTGCTTTTCCAACGGAATACCGTGAGGGAGTTCCTCGCGTGTTGCTGGAGGCCGGGCTTGCAGGGCTCCCCATTGTTGCTTCAAGGATGCCGGGCTGCACCGATGTCGTCCAGGATGGGTGGAACGGGCATCTTGTGGCGCCACGCGATCCGGATGCATTGGCCAACCGAATCGTCGACCTGCTCGCTGACCGCCAGCGCGCCGTCAACATGGGCAGCCGTTCCGTCGATCTTGTCAAAGAGCGCTTCGCCCTTTCCGGGGTAGTCGACCAGTATTCCGATCTATACAGGGACGTCCTTGCGGCTCGTTCCCATGGCTCTCCCGCCCCTTCATACTTGGCACACCGCCTCTCCAACAGCCGAATGGGGGAGTCGCGCTGATGATGAGGGACGCATTGCTTGCTGCGGGGGTCGCCTTGTCTTTCGCATCGCAGATCTCCGTCCCAGGTCTGCCATTCGGGTATGGCGAACTCTTTCTGATAATTTGGATAATGCTCTCGCTCGGCCGGATTTTGGCGGGGGGTTCCATAGTAGCCACGCCGGCCTTCGCGAAATTGGCCAAGTTCTGGTTGCTTCTGTCTCTGACTTTGGCGGTCGGCACCTTCGTCGGCTACTTCACCTCGGTGCTTTATCTGACGGGACTATCACACGATGCAATGGCTTATGTGTTGCTGGCGAGTGTCACTTGCCTTGCAGCACTGGAACCCGATGCGGAATTGCGCTTACGACGGAGCGCTTGGTGGGTGATCGCGATCGCCACCGGAGCCTTCCTGGTTCAGCTTGGGGTGGCGTGGGGCTGGATCCATCAGTCGGAGGTCGAGCCATGGTATTGGGACCGCTTGCGAGGCTGGTCGGAGAATCCCAACCAACTCGCACTCTATTGCGCAGTCTTCGGTCCTCTGGCGCTGCACCTGGCGACGACAACACAGAGCCGATGGGCTCAGTTGTTCGCGTTCTCTAGCCTTGTCCCGATCTTCTACGTCGGACGGCTGACCAAAAGCGACACCTATCTCTACACCACTATCTTGAGCGGTCTCGTATTTCTGGGGCTGTGGCTCAGGGCGTGGTTCGCATCAAGTTCCGGCAAAGCCACCTTGTCCCGAGAGATTGCCCTGCTGCTCGTCGTCGGTGCAGTTCCGCTCGCCATCGCGGCGGCACCATACGTAGTTACCGAAGAGAGCAGCGTGGCCGAGTTTGCCAAGAGCCTCACCAAGGACGGGGGCGACGAAGCAACAGCGGAGACATTTGACCTGCGCGTTTTTCTTTGGGGGCAGGCGATCGAGACGGGACTGCAAACCTGGTCACTTGGCCTTGGTCCGGGACCACACCTTGAGCGACCGCCGGTCGCCGACAAACAGTTCCTGGAGCGCCCATTTGAAGCCCATAGCACAATACTGGATCTCTATCTGCAAGGAGGGTTGGTGGCGGTCCTGGCGCTGGTCTGGATCGTGGGGTCGGCCGCAATGTCTGCCTGGCGAAGCCGCTTCGACGCGCTCTCGGTGCTCCTTGCCTCGGTGGTCGTCTTCAGCTTGCCGCATCTGATCATCCGCCATCCCATCGTTTGGTTTGCGCTGACGTTCTGCCTAGTGGCGGGAATGCATCCAGCAGTCCGGCAGCGGCCCGGGTATGCAGAGGTAAGTTGATGTGCGGGATTGCCGGAATTCTAGTCGCGCCGGAGCACATGGATGCAAATTCGCTACGGCCGATCGGGCACATGACGAGTTCGCTTCGCCACCGCGGACCTGACGGCCAAGGACTTTGGATTGATCGTGATGCCGGCATTGCCTTGGGCCACCGTCGGCTCGCGATCGTCGACCTGTCGAGCACCGGTCAACAGCCGATGCGTTCCGCCAGCGGTCGCTACATCATTTCCTTCAATGGTGAGATCTACAACTTCCGCGACCTGCGGCGCCAGCTCGAGGATGCGGGCTGCGAATTCCATGGCACCGGCGACACTGAAGTGCTGCTTTGCGCGGTAGAGTTATGGGGTCTGGAAGCCGCAGTCAAACGCCTCGCGGGGATGTTTGCCTTCGCGTTGTGGGATCTCAAAACCAGAACTCTTCACCTTGCCAGGGACCGGGTGGGCAAGAAGCCGCTTTACGTGGCGCTGGCAGGAGGGGCCTTGCTCTTCGCCTCGGAACTCAAGGCAATCCGGTGCTTTCCATCCTTCTCGGCCGAGATCGATCTCGAAGCCGCCGAAGCCATGCTGTCGCAAGGCTGGGTTCCAGATCAGGCCTGCATCTGGCGAAACGCGTTCAAGCTGCCACCCGGCTCCTTCCTTTCGGTCAAATCTTCGGATCTCGCGAAAGTGGTCAGTGCGGGTTCGCTTGCGCAGCGTGTCGACCATTGGTG
>NZ_RZRX01000221.1:0-10888 GCF_003997405.1 Mesorhizobium sp. M2A.F.Ca.ET.042.01.1.1 | reverse complement strand
GGCCAAACGGACGGCCGAAACCGTCTGTCAGGCGATCGGCGAGATCCTCAACCGCACGACACCCGCCGAGTGCTCAAACTACTTCGCCAATGCAGGATACGACCGGAAATGACTTCATCCCGCTCTAGACAGCGCTCGCGACCGATCATCTTTCCAAGCAGTCCGCCTTGTGGTCGCCGGACGGCAGACAGGAGCACATTCGATGCAGTTTCTGAGAATTGGACTGGCGTTGACCACGCTGGCCGTTGCGGCGCCGGCGTTCGCGGATTCCACGGTCAACGTGAAATTGTGGGACAAGAACGGCGACATGAACGCCGACGCCAAGATGGGGATGGGCATGCCGGCGAATATGAGCATGGCGATGATGAAGGTTCAGGTCGACAAGAAGGTCGTGCCGGCTGGCAAGGTGACCTTCGATGTGACCAACACCTCCAAGGCCACGGTCCATGAAATGATCGTCGTTCCCGTGGCGGACCCAAAAAAGACGACGCTGCCCTATATTTCGAACGAGAACCGTGTCGATGAGGATGCGGCCGGCCATCTGGGCGAGGTCTCCGAACTCGATCCGGGCAAGTCGGGCTCGCTGACGCTCGACCTCAAGCCAGGCTTCTACGCCGTCTTCTGCAACATCCCTGATCATTTCATGAACGGCATGTGGGCCACCATCAAGGTTCAATAAGACGACATCGAGCACGCCCGGCGACGAACCGCGGCGTGCTCGCCAAGCCAAGTGTGGTTGTGCCAATCAGGGCGAACCGCGTGTCGATCGCTCAGGCGGTTTCTATGGCGCCTTTGATCGATATCACCGAATGCTTGACGAAGTCCTTGGCGATCTCGCCGACGAGTTTGGCGCTCAGTGACGGCTGATAATGCCTCCGCATCTCGCCAAGCGTGCGCGGATCGGCGATCACCAGTATATGCTCGCAGGCCTTCTCGCGGGCCTTATGATTGAGATAGCTCGCGATCGACGCGGCAAAGTCGTCTTCGCCCAGCCGGGACTCGTCCGGATTGGCGGTTGAACTGCGATGCCGCCCGCCGGATCCGGCGTGGGCCACTTCAAGGACCGAATCCTCGACTTCGATCAGGTCGAGATGAGGTTCGTGCCCCTTGTTGTGAAACAGTCGAAGGCTCTCGCCATCCGTAACCGCGACGAGGGTGCCGTTATTCAGGATCATGTGTTTCTCCGAGGTCGGATCAGCCGAGCACTCCGGCGTCCGATCATTTCACTTGCCATTGCCAGACAGGTAAGCCCCGATCGCCTCGCGTCGCTTTGACCTTGATCAAAGCCGGGCACGGCCATGTAATGATCGACTAAGTCGGGCAGAAGGCGGAATGCAGCGCCTCGATGACAGTCAGCACCTCCGGACGGCGCGAGGGGGATCGAATCCATCGAAGCCCCCGCGGCGTAGATCACGCCGGAGGGATCAAAGTCGACGAACTTCGCACCATGCCGGACGGCGGCGCCGTCGAAGCTTGACCCGTCGCGGCAAGGTCCTATTCGAAGGAGTAGGTGAATCCTTCCGGCGACGCACCCACGATGACTTTCGCCATCTTCTTGCCCTCGAGCGAGCGGTTGAGCACGCCGCGGCTGAGTTCCGGCAGCAGCGTGTTGGTGAGGATGGCGTCGATCATGCGCCCGCCGGACTCGATCTCGGTGCAGCGCGCCTTGACCAGGTCCATCACGCCGTCGCCGATCACCAGCTCGGCATCGTTGGTTGCCTTGAGGCGCTTGGCGATCTTGCCGAACTGGTGACGGGCGATCGCCTCGATCATCACATCCGACAGCGGATAATAGGGAATGGTGACGACGCGGCCGAGGAAGGCGGCCGGGAACACTTTCAGCAGCGGCGGGCGCAAGGCGGTGTCGAGATCGTCGATGCCGGTCCGCACGGTGCCGTTCCTGGTGCGGTCCATGATGACATCGGAACCGACATTCGAGGTCAGCAGGATCAGGGTGTTCTTGAAGTCGATCCGGCGGCCCTCGCTGTCGTCCATCATGCCCTTGTCGAAGACCTGGAAGAAGATCTCATGCACGTCCGGATGCGCTTTCTCGACCTCGTCGAGCAGGATCACCGAATAGGGTTTCCTGCGCACCGCCTCGGTCAGGATGCCGCCCTTGCCGTAGCCGACATAGCCGGGCGGCGCGCCCTTGAGCGTCGAGACCGTGTGGGCTTCCTGGAACTCGGACATGTTAATCGAGATCAGGTTCTGCTCGCCGCCGTAGAGCGTCTCGGCCAGCGCCAGCGCGGTCTCGGTCTTGCCGACTCCGGAAGGGCCGCAGAGCAGGAACACGCCGACCGGTTTTTCCGGCGCGCCGAGGCCGGCGCGGCTGGTCTGCACGCGTTTGGCGATCATCTCCATGGCATGATCCTGGCCGACCACGCGTTCGGACAGGGTGGCGGCGAGCTTCAACGCCTTCTCGGTCTGGCTGGAGAGCATGCGTCCGGTCGGGATGCCGGTCCAATCCTGCACCACGGCGGCGACCGCGTTGCGGTCGACCGACGGCAGGATCAGCGGCGTCTCGCCCTGCGCGGCCGCAAGCTCGGCCATCAGCTCGCGCAGCCGCGCCAGGTCGGCGGCGGCTTCATCCGCCGGCTCGGCGGAAACTGTTTCGGCCTTTGCGTCCTTTGCCCCTTTGGCCTTCGAGGTCTTGGCCTTCTTGGCCCCGGCAGCCGCGCCGTCGCCAGTCTTGCTCTCGGCAGCCTTTGGTTCGGGCGCCTTTGCCGCGCCGTCCCCACTCTCGGTCCCGGCATTCTCCTCCGCCGCCGCCTCATCAAGCGGCACGCCCTCGCCGCGCAATTTGGCGCGCAGGTCGAGGATCTCGGCCACCAAAGCCTTTTCCCGATCCCACCGCGCCTGGGCGGCGGCTAAAGCGGTCTCGGTTTCCGCCAGCCCGGCATCGACGCGGACCTGCCGGTCGGCCACGTCGATGCCGATCGCCGCCTCGCGGCCGATGATGCCCTGCTCCACCTCCAGCGCCTGACGGCGGCGCAGTATGTCCTCGACCTCGGCGGGCGTCGCATGCTGCGAGACGGCGACGCGGGCGCAGGCGGTGTCGAGCAGGCTGACCGCCTTGTCCGGCAGCTGGCGCGCCGGGATATAGCGGTGCGAAAGCGAGACCGCCGCCTCGATCGCCTCGTCCAGGATTTGCACCTTATGGTGCTGCTCCAAGACGCCGGCGACGCCGCGCAGCATCAGCACAGCCACGGCTTCCGACGGCTCGTCGATCTTGACCACCTGGAAGCGGCGGGTGAGCGCCGGATCCTTCTCTATGTGCTGCTTGTACTCGGCCCAGGTCGTGGCGGCGATGGTGCGCAATTCGCCGCGAGCCAGCGCCGGCTTCAGGAGATTTGCTGCATCGCCGGTGCCGGCGGCGCCGCCGGCACCGATCAGCGTATGCGCCTCGTCGATGAACAGGATGATCGGCGTCTCCGAGGCCTGGACCTCGTCGATGACCGCCTTCAGCCGCTTCTCGAACTCGCCCTTGACGCTGGCGCCGGCCTGCATCAACCCGACATCGAGCATGCGTACGGAGACATTCTGAAGCGTCGGCGGCACGTCGCCCTGGGCGATGCGCAAGGCAAATCCCTCGACCACCGCCGTCTTGCCGACGCCGGCCTCCCCGGTCAGAATCGGGTTGTTTTGCCGGCGTCGCATCAGGATATCGACGATCTGCCTGATTTCGGGATCGCGGCCGACGACCGGATCGATCTTGCCGTCCCGGGCGCGCTGGGTGAGGTCGGTGGCGTATTTGGCGAGCGCGGAATCCCCGCCCGGGCCCCGCTTGACCGGCGTCTCCGCGGCGGCCGCGGCGGGAGGTGAGCCGGCTTCGAGCGAGCCTTCGGTGACATCGGCGAAGCGGGACATGACGCCATCGGCGTCGATCTTATCGAATTCGGCGCTGATCTTCGACACCAGGCCTTCCAGCGCCGGCGTCCTCAGGCAGGCAAGCAGGATATGGGCGCTGCGCACCTCCTCCACCCCGAACTCCAGCGTCGCCAGGTTCCAACCCTCCTGGATGGCGTGGAAGATGTGGTCTGAGAATTCCTCCACCGAAGTGGCGCCATAGGGCAGCTTGTCGATGGCGCGGGTCATGTCGGCCGTCAGCCGGCTGACATCCAGGCCGGCGTCGGCGACGATCATCTGCACATCCGAGCGCTCCGACAGCACCAGCTGCTGGATGAAATGGGCGAGCTCGACATAGGGATTGCCGCGCAGCTTGGCCGTGTCGGCCGCGGCCTTGAAGGCGCGCACCCCCGTGGCGTTGAGCTTGGCGACCAGTTCCTTACGCTTGAAGCTCTGCGATGACCGGCGCTGTTCCATCGAACCTGCTCCCGCAACCTGCCGACCCATACCCTGCCATATAAGCGGCTGCTTGACAAAGCCGTGCGGCGGATAGGGCCTTTGAATCTATCCGGGCGGCACCGCCCGGTTACACAAGCCTTGCAAACTCGTGGCAACAAACATGGATTGGCGCCCGGACTATGCGAGCCATTTCACATACCGGGTCCGACAATCGCGCAATGGGTTTTCGCCGAGAAAGCGGCTGCGTTTAGCTTCCGTTAGTTTTTGCGCAGGTGCTCAATTGTCGTCGCGTGAGGCCAGTGATAACGTTACGTCACACGGGGTCTCAGGGCCGCTGGCTGGGGGTTGGTGTGATTGATCTCGCACTCTGGCTGAATCCTCTGAACGGTGCGAATCCGTCGGGAGAGGACTTGCGCAACGACCCGGCCTTTCATGAGCTGGAGCGCCTGACCGAACCTCAGATCAAAGTCGTTCACGACGGCAACAGCAAGCCCACCTCGCAATCCAGTCCGGTCGACTGGACCGCCGTGCTGGAAAAAGCCGAGGAATTGCGCCCGCGCGGCCGGGATCTGCGCCTGCTGGTCATCGTTGCGCAGGCTTTGGCCAATGAGGAAGGGCTGGCCGGCCTTGCCCAGGGCCTGACGCTCATTGCCAAGACCTTCGAACAGTACTGGGACACGATGCACCCTGCGCTGAGGACGGGCGCGCCGCGCGAGGCCGCCTTGCGCCGCATCAATGCGCTGCTCGACCTGCAAAATGGCCAGGAAGGCCTGCTGGCGAACCTCAGGCAGGCGGTGTTCTTCTCGCCGCGCGCGATCGGGCCGATCAGCGGCCGGGACCTGGAGCAGGCGGCGCTCGACGAACGCGTCATGCTCCAAGAGGCTGCATCCGGCCTCGGGACCGCCGAAAAGGCGGCACTGACGAGCGCCCACAACCAGCTGTTGAACCGCGTGCGCACCGGATGCGCGGCGCAGGTCGATCAAGCGGCGGACGCGATGACGTCGCTGCTGGCCGACGCGCGTGCCGCGATCGCCGCTCTCGACGCAGTTGATGTCGCGCTCAACGCCCGCATCGAAGGCAATGGCGCCACCGTCCCGGAATTGAAGAAGTTCCTTCAGCGTTTGCTGACGACGCTGGAGCGGAATTCCAGCGCCGGCACCCAAGTGGCCAATGGCGCCGCGAAAGCCTCCCCACAGCCGGCGCAGCCGGCATCGACGCCCGCCCGCAACGGTCATGGAGCCGAGCCGATGGCAAGTGTGGCAAGCCCAGTCGAAGCGAGCGCCGGCCTGCCGGACCGGATCAACTCGCGGGACGAAGTCGTCAAATGCCTGGACCTCGTCGTCGCCTTCTACGACCGCACCGAGCCGTCCAGCCCCATCCCGCATCTCGCCCGGCGGGTGCGCCGGATGGTGCACATGGATTTCGTGGAACTGATGGAAGATCTCGCCCCGTCGGGGCTGAAGGAATTCCGGCTGCTTGCCGGTGTCCCGGATCCCAAGAAGCCGGCCCAGAAGGATGAAAGGTAACCAGCATGCCAGCAGAGAGCAAAGCGAAGGTCATCGAAAGAAACCGTGCGCCGCGCGTGCAGATCGCCTACGACGTCGAAACCTACGGCAGCCCGACGACGATCGAACTGCCGTTCGTCATGGCCGTGATGGCGGACCTTGCCGGCGCTTCGCAGACCAAGGAAGCGTCGAAATCGGTCCTCGACCGCAACTTCGTCGAAACCGACGCCAACCGCTTCCCGAAATTCATGGAAGCGATGGGGCCGCGCGTGAAGGCGCGGGTGAAGAACACGCTGCCGCAGGCCGAGGGCCAGGAGCGGGACGAAGAACTCGCCATCGACCTCACCTTCTCCAAGATGGGCGACTTCGCGCCGGACAAGATCGCCGAGCAGGTCCCGCAGCTGGCCGAGATCCTGAAGATGCGCCGTCAGCTCGAGGAGCTGCTGGGCTTCATGGACGGCCGCGTCGACGCCGAAAAGCGCATCGCGCAGCTTCTGAACAACGAGCCGCTGCTGAGCAAGATCGCCAGCCAGGCGATGGATGGCGGCAAGGGCGAGGAGTAAGTCATGGCCGAACAGCAAAAGACCGCAGCCGCCACCGCCGAGGCGGAAGCCATCGATCTCGGCGAATTCAGCGGACTCCTTGAAAAGGATTTCAAGGTCAAGAAGGACGACAGCGAGAAGCTGCAGCAGCTGGTGCGCAACCTGGCACTGGCGGCGCAATCGCGCTCCGAGACGACGACCATCTCTTCCAATGCGATCAAGTCGATCAAGTCACTGATCGCCGGTATCGACAAGATGCTGACGACGCAGGTCAATGAGATCCTGCATGCGCCGGAAGTGCGCGAGATGGAAGGCACCTGGCGCGGCCTCTGGTACCTGATCAACAACACCGAGACGGATACCAAGCTGAAGATCCGGGTGATGAACATCTCCAAGGAGCAGCTGGCCGACACGCTGGAAGACTATGAAGGCCAGATGTGGGACCAGAGCCCCATCTTCAAGAAGGTCTACACGGACGAGTATTCGATGCTGGGCGGCGAGCCGATCGGCTGCATCATCGGCGCCTACGAGTTCTCGAACCATCCGCGCGACGTCGGTCTGCTGCGCAACATTTCGGGCGTCTGCGCCTCGGCGCACACGCCGTTCATCGCCGCCGCCTCGCCGCGGCTGTTTCGCATGGACAGCTGGCAGGAACTGCCGAACCCGCAGGACCTGCAGATGATCGTGAACAACCCGGCCTACGCCTCCTGGCAGTCGCTGCGCGAAAGCGAGGACGCCCGCTATATCGGGCTCACCATGCCGCGCGTGCTGGCGCGCCTGCCCTACGGCTCGGAGACCGTTCCGGTGAAGGGCTTCACCTTCGAGGAAGAGGTGGGCGGCGACCACAACAAATATGTCTGGATGAATGCCGCCTTCCCGATGGGCGTCAACATCAACCGCAGCCACAAGCTCTATGGCTGGGGCACGCAGATCCGCGGCGTCGAAAACGGCGGCACGGTGCTCAACCTGCCGGTGCACGCCTTTCCCACCGACGACGGCTCGATCGCGATGAAATGCCCGACGGAGGTCGCCATCGACGACCGGCGCGAAGCGGAGCTGGCCAAGCTCGGCCTGATGCCGATCCTGCACCGCAAGAACACCGATCTTGCGGCCTTCATCGGCGCGCATTCGCTGCAGGACGACGAGACGCGCGCCGGACGCCTGGTCGATCCGGACGCGCAGGCGAACGAGCGGCTTTCCGCCAACCTGCCCTATTTGTTCCCGGTCTCGCGCTTCGCGCACTATCTGAAGGCGATCGCGCGCGACAAGATCGGTTCGTTCAAGGAACGCACCGATATGGAGATCTGGTTGACCGAATGGATCAACCGGTACGTGCTGGCCAACCCTGCCTTCGCCGACGACAAGGCGCGCGCCAAGCGCCCGCTTGCCGCGGCCGAGGTGCAGGTCGACAGCGTCGAAGGCCGGCCCGGTTACTACAATGCCCGTTTCTATCTGCGTCCGCACTATCAGTTGGAAGGCATCAACGCCTCGCTCCGGCTGGTGTCGGAACTGCCGTCGGTGAAGGGCTGAACTCGTTAAGCAAAGTCATCTTGTTTCGTAGCGGTGGAGAAAAACAATGCCAGACAGAACCGATGCGCCCTCGACGAAAATCGACGGCTTCCTGAAAGTGCCGGACATCAAGGGCCCGAGCAAGCGCGACGGCCATGAAGACGAGATCGAGATCCACGGCGTCGATTACAAGATGATCGCGCCCTACGATCCGAACTCGCTGTCGCGACGCGGCCGCGTGTCGATGGGAATGATCAAATTCTTCAAGCACTACGACAAGTCGTCGCCCTACCTGAAGAAGGCGCTGTTCGAGAACAAGGCGCTGGACGAGGTGGTGTTCTCGGCACGCCGCACCATCGACGGCGAGACCAGCGACTATCTGGTCGTGACGCTCACCGACGCCTCGATCATGGAATACGATATGCGGCAGGCGCAGGACGAGCCAGACCTGATCGAGGAAGAGGTCAGCTTCGCCTACAAGAAGATCAAGTTCGTCTACGACAAGGACGACGAGATCGAAATGGACGTCTATGTCGGCAAGTGAGGCCAAGCGGCCCGGCGCTAAGGCGCAGCTCGCCGGCAGCTCCCGGGCAAAGCGCGAGGCGGTTCAGCCCTCCCTCTGGGACCGCCTCGTCAACGATTTGCCCGGGCTGACGTCGGAGATCGATGGGCTGCGTCGCCTGCTGGATGAAGAACTCGGCGCCGAGCGCGTCGAGGCTCTTCTTGCCGGCAGCGCGCGGGCCATCGATGCCGATGCCGAGCTTACGGCCGAGCAGAAACGGCGACTGCACAGACTGGTGTTCCAGACAGAGCATCGCGCCGAACTCGAAAGCCGCGGCGTGGTGGTGTCGGCGCGCGTGCTGCGCGAAGCCGTGCGGCGCGACATAGAGGCGCTATTCAACACCGAGCGTTTCGAATCCGTGCCGATGCTGTCCGACGCCGAGCACGAACAGCCCTTGGACGAACTGCCGTCGCTCGCCGATTTTCCGGAAGTGCGCCGCAGCGTCGTCAATTACGGCGTGCCGTCCTTCTCCGGCCGCTCCTCGCGGGATTTCGACCGCGATACCCTCGCGCGCGAGATCCGCGCGGTGCTCGCCACCTTCGAGCCGCGTCTCAAGGAAAGCGCGACAACCGTCAATGTCACGCTCGGCGACAAGAGCGTCGGCCTCAAGATCGAAATCGACGCCGTGCTGATCATGACGCCGACGCCGGAACGCATGCGGCTGCGCACCACGATCAATCTCGACAACGGCCTGGCGCGAACCGAATTCCGGGAGACCTGAGATGGATCGGGTCTTCGTAGAGTATTACGAAGAGGAACTGACCCATATCCGGGCGCTGGCCGCGGAATTCGCCGACATGCATCCGGCGGTCGCGCGCAACCTTTCCCTCGATACCGTCCCCTGCCCCGACCCCTATGTCGAAAGGTTGCTCGACGGCGTTGCCTTCCTTGCCGCGCGCACGCGGCTCAAGGTCGACGCGGAGCGCTCGCGCTTCTCGCGCGCCGTGCTCGACGTGCTTTACCCGGACCTGGTGACGCCGGCGCCGGCGACAGCAATGGCCGTGCTGAAGCCTGGCCAGCAAGTGCAGTCGATGATCGCCGGCCACGCTGTCGCGCGCGGCACGCGGCTGGTCTCGGGCCTGCATCCGGGGCTCTCGACGCGCTCGACCTTCACCACCGCGCAAGAGGTCACGCTGTGGCCAATCGCGATCACCTCGGTCGGCTATTTCCAGGACCGCAGCGCGCTGGCGGCCGCCGGCATCGCGCCGATCGGCGACGTGCGCGGCGAGGCGGCGTTCCGCATCACGCTGGCGCGGACCGGAAAGGGCAAGCTCAGCGAGTTGTCGCTCGACCGCCTCGATCTCTATTTCGCCGGGCGCGCCAAGGCGCCGCTTATCTTCGACGCCATCTTCGGCGCCTGCTCGGCCGTCGGCGCGCGGGCGGAAGGCAAGACCAATCCCCTCACCGCCCTGCCCGAGCCCGAAATGATCGGCATCCACGACGATGAAGCGCTGATGCCGCGCACCCGCCCGACTTTCGAGGGATACCGGCTGCTGCGCGAATATTTCATGATCCCGGAGCGCTTCCATTATGTGCGGGTCGCCGGCCTGCAGCCGGTGGTGCGCAAGTGCGACGGGGCGATCGAGATCATCTTCCTGTTCCGGCGTCCGGTGCCGGAGCTCGCCGATGTGACGGCCGCCGATTTCGAGCTGTTCGCGACGCCGATCATCAATCTCTTCGAACGCGAGTGCAACGTCATCGAGATCGATCCGCGCCGGACGCGCCAGGTGCTGCATGCCGACCGCACCCGGGCGCGCGACTTCGAGATCTTCCGCGTCACCCGGGTTGAGGACGCCGACGCCGAAGGCAGCGAAGCGGTCATTCCAGAACTGTTCAGCCTTGGGCAGACCCGCGGCAGCGGCTGGGTCTATTCGACCGAGCGGCGTCCGCGCCGGGCGACGGAGGACGAGCGGCGCGACGGCCTGACCCGAACCTCCTATACCGGCGACGATGTCTTTATCGCGGTCTCGCGCCCGGCGGGGAGCCCGGCCAACCGGCCGCTCAAGCGGCTCGACGTGATGGCGCTCTGCACCAATCGCGACCTGGCGATCCTGGACGACACGCCGACGCTGACGCTGGAGACCGCCGATCCGGTGGAAGCGGTGCGGCTGCTCGGCGCGCTGCGGCCGCCGCAGCCGGCGATCCCGGCAGCTCTGCCGGCCGGCGCCGAAGGCGAATCCCGCGCCGACAATCTCGCCTGGCGGCTGGTGGCGCAGCTTTCGCTCAACTTCCTCAGCCTCGCCAAGGAGGGCCGCGGCGTCGACCCGCTGCACGCCTTGCTCGACCTCTACGCCGATCGCGGCGATCCGAGCCTTGCCCGCAACGTGCATTCGATCACCCGCATCGACTCGCGCCCGGTGATCGAGCGGCTCCAGATCGACGGGCCGATGTGTTTCGGCCGCGGCACCGAAGTGACGCTGCATGTCGACCAGTCGGTGCTGGCCGGTCAGAGCACATTGCTGCTT
>NZ_RZRX01000220.1:0-10915 GCF_003997405.1 Mesorhizobium sp. M2A.F.Ca.ET.042.01.1.1 | reverse complement strand
CGTCACATCCGACCACACCAGCCCATCCGCAAGGCTCAGTTGTCCAAGCACGCGATCGACCATCCGAATCATCTCCCCTTCATGCCGGACCTACGGAATCACCAACTCAGTTCCGTGCAAAGCCCTCACAAGGGGAGAAGGGGAAGCCGCGCTACTCCGCTATGCCCTCTTCATATTCCGCCGACATCGTCAGCCACTTGTCCTCGTTCACAGCCAGCGTGTGCGCCAGTTGCGAACGTTCCTTGGCCAGCCGCGTCGCGGTGGACGGATCCTTCTCGTAGATCGCCGGGTTGGCGAGCTCGTCCTCGATGAGGTCGATGCGCTTGCGGATGCGGTCCATCAGCGCCTCGGTGGCGCGGATCTCCTTGGCCAGTGGTTCCAATGCAGCGCGGCGCTGGGCGGCTTCGCGGCGGCGATCGGCCTTGGAGGCCTTGTCGGCCTCCTTTTGCTCGCGGCGGTTAGACGAGACGCCGGTGACCAGCGTCTTGTAGTCCTCCAGGTCGCCGTCATAGGGATTGACCGCGCCGTCCTTGACGAGCCAGAGCCGGTCGGCTGTCGCCTCTAGAAGATGCCGATCGTGCGAGATCAGGATGACTGCGCCCGGAAAATCATTCAGCGCATGGATCAGCGATTCACGGCTGTCGATATCGAGATGGTTGGTCGGCTCGTCGAGGATGAAGAGGTTGGGTCCCTCGAAGGCCGATAGCCCCATCAAGAGCCGCGCCTTCTCGCCGCCGGACAGATCCTTGGCGGCCGTGTTCATCTTCTCGGTCGACAGGCCGAACTGGGCGACGCGGGCGCGCACCTTGGCTTCCGGCGCGTCCGGCATCAGCCGGCGCACATGCTCATAGGCGCTCTCCTCGGGACGCAGATCGTCGAGCTGGTGCTGAGCGAAGATCGCCACCTTCAGGCCCGGCGCGATGGTCATCGAGCCGGTTTCGGCCTTCAGCCGGCCGGCGAGCAGTTTTGCGAAGGTCGACTTGCCATTGCCGTTGGCGCCGAGCAGCGCGATGCGGTCGTCGGCATCGATGCGCAGCGTCATCTTCTTCAGGATCGGATTGCCCTCGGTATAGCCGACATTGACGCCGTTGAGCGCCACGATCGGCGAGGCCACCGTCTTCACCGGCTCGGGGAAGGAGAACGGCCGCACCGTGTCGTTCACCACCGCAGCGATCGGCTTCAGCTTCTCCAGCGCCTTCAGGCGAGACTGCGCCTGCCTCGCCTTGGAAGCCTTGGCGCGAAAACGCTCGACGAAGGATTCCATATGCTTGCGCTGCGCTTCCTGCTTGACGCGGCTCTTCTCCTGCAACTCGCGCTGCTCGGTCAGTTGGCGCTCGAACTGGTCGTAACCGCCGCGCCAGAAGGTGAGCTTCTTCTGGTCGAGGTGGACGATCGAGTTGACGGCGCGGTTGAGCAGGTCGCGATCATGCGAGATCAGCAACACCGTGTGCGGATACTTCGAGACATAGTTCTCCAGCCACAGCGTGCCTTCGAGGTCGAGATAATTGGTCGGCTCGTCAAGCAGCAGAAGGTCGGGCTCGGAGAAGAGCACGGCGGCCAGAGCCACGCGCATGCGCCAGCCGCCGGAGAAGGACGAAGCCGGCCGCCGCTGGGCGGCATCGTCGAAGCCGAGGCCGGCCAGGATCGTGGCGGCGCGGGATTCGGCCGAATGCGCGTCGATGTCGGCCAGCCGGGTGTGGATCTCGGCGATGCGGTGCGGATCTGTCGCAGTCTTCTCTTCCTCGAGCAAAGCCTGGCGCTCGACATCGGCTTTCAGCACGATCTCGATCAGCGGTTCCTCAGTGGCAGGCGCCTCCTGCGCCACCTGGCCGATGCGGGTGTTCTTCGGCAGGCTGATCGAGCCGGTCTCCGACGGGAAATCGCCGGTGATCGCCTTGAACAGCGTGGTCTTGCCGGTGCCGTTGCGGCCGACAAGGCCGGCCTTGGTGCCGGCTGGCAGGGTCAATGAGGCATGATCGAGAAGCAGCCGCCCCGCCATGCGCAGCGTAAGGTCGTTGATGATAAGCATAGCGGGCTTTTGCACGGGAGATCGGCGCTTCGCAAGAGCCAGCGCCCGGACGAGGCCCGCCGCACGCCGTCCGTGGCCGTTCAGCAAAAAAAACGCGACCGGGCTGGAACCAGTTGCCGGCTCCAGCGTTTGGAGGCCCGTGATCCGCTATCTCGCCCTCGCCTTCATCTTCTTCCAGGTTGCCACGACAACCGCGCTGGCGACGCAGGTGGTTCTTTTCGAAGACCAGGCCGCACAAATTGCTGTCCCGGTTGAATCGACGAGCAGGGCAGCGACACAGCCAATCTCCCTCCCCGAGTGGCGCGCGACGGAACACCTGCTGATCCAGATCGACAGCGGGAACTCCGGCCGTCGCCCCATGAACGACTGAGAGGCGCGCTGGGCAGCGCTCCCACCGCCCCGCCGGGCATCTCCACACAAGCAGTGAGATCGTTCACTCCCGGCTTTCGCCCGCCGGTCATACTTTGCTTGCCACGTCACAGATTTGGCGTTGATCGCCGCCATTGTCTCAACCTATGCTGGCACAGGCGCCGGGGCCGTTTCAAACAGAGGGCAGACGATATGTCGGGCAAGACCTCGCTCCTTTCGGCCTCGCTGGCGGTCGCGATTTTCGCGATCGCGGCCGGCCTGTTTCTCACCACGCCCGCCGCCCGCGCGGCAGCCGTCGACTGCGCGGCGGCGAAGACGCAGGCCGACCTTGCCACCTGCACGACCGCGAATGCCGCTTCGGCCGACGCTGGGCTCAACGCTGTCTACAAGGCGCTGGCGGCACGTCTCGCTCCCGCCGACCTGAAGCGCCTGCGTGACGCGCAGCGCGCCTGGATCCCATTTCGCGACAAGGAATGCGCCTTCCGCACCCAGCCCTATGCCGATGGCTCGATCTATTCGAGCCTGGTCGGGGTTTGCAAGGCGGAGTTGACCAAGGCGCGACTGGCGCAGTTGCAGCACCAGTTGCAATGCCCGGAGGGCGATCTCTCCTGCGTGCCGCAAAGCAGCGGCAATGCCGCGCCTGCGACGGCTAAAGCCGCGCCTGCGAAACCCGCCCCTGCCCAGGCAAGCCAGAACGACACGAGGCCATGCGTGCAATCCGCCGGCAAGGCGAAGTCGGACCAATATGTCTCGCAATGCGTCCAGGTTTCGCCGGCGACCAACCCGCCCTGCAATGGCCAGAACGCATGCAGCATGATGATCGACGAGATCAAGCGCGGCTGCGCCATGATCGGCAATGACAATCCGCCGGCCTTCTGTTCCGCGTATAAGGGGTGAGAGAAGCGCCCGCCCTGCCGGGCTGCCGCTCGGCACCGGCTTCCCCGGCGGGGAAATCAGCCAGGCCAAGCAGATGAAACACAAGTTCAGCTTCGGCTTATATTTATGCGCCGCGCGGCCGTTACCATGAAGAAAGGGCCAGAATCTGCAGGGCCGGCCATTGTGCTTGTCGAAAATCGATTTCAGTTTTCGTCGCGAACTGCAAATCTGTGAGCGCGCCGTGAGTCGTGCGTGAGCGCCAATGAAGAACTTGGCCCCAACAATAACTCGGCCCCAACAATAACTCGGCCCCAACAATAACTCGGCTATGTCAGGAGCTCACGATGGGCGAAGCGGTCAACGATCTGCGAACGCTGAAATATGTGGCGGAGATCGCGCGCAGGCTGGCGAAGATGCTCTCGCGCACGCGCTATCAGATGCTCGTCTATCTTCTCGAAATGACCGCCGTCGAAGCGGACAGCCTCGCCGCCGAGCAGGACCGCGACCGCCACGACGGGGGCAAGCCACCCCGTAACTGATGCCGGGTGTTCGGCGCGTTTACGGAACCAGTCACGCGGCGACGCAACATGCCGAGAGCGGTCCGACGGCCGCGCCATGACGATGGCGCGGCGTCATTCATTGCCTCAGGCAGCAGCTAAAGCGCGTCGCATGTCTTTATCCCGAAACCGGTTCCCACTTTCGGGAGACATGCTTTAGGTCCGGCCTCAGGCCTTGCCCTTGCGCTTGCCCTTGCCCGCGTCACCGCCGGCCGGCTTGCGGCCGAGGCCGGAAGATTTGGCCAGCGCCGAGCGGGTCGCCGAATAGCTGGGCGCCACCATCGGATAGTCCGCAGGTAGGCCCCATTTGGCGCGGTATTCGTCCGGCGTCAGGTTGTGATCGGTCGCAAGGTGGCGTTTCAACGACTTGAACTTCTTTCCATCCTCCAAACAAACGATGTGATCCGGGAAGACGGAACGCTTCGGGTTGACGGCGGGCGTCAGCGCCACCGCCTCCTTGACGACACTGCCGCCGGCGAGCTTGCGCACCGACGCGCTGACGCTGGCGATCAGATCAGGCAGGCCGGAAGCAGGGAGCGGATTGTTGCCGACATAGGCGGAGACAATGTCGGCGGTCAGTTCAATTGCGGTCTTATCGTCGATGTTGGACAATTTTTTCACCTTCTGCCGGCCCTCAAATCGCCAGCTCGTTTTTAAGACTTTTGTCGGTGTATCGAATTGGACCTGTCCCCCAACGGACCGTCCAGAGTCAGTAAAGCTACGCGACTCAATACCGGGTTATGTTTCTACGCGAGCTGCAAACGCGCAAGTTAGGATTTCTAATAGCTATAACAGATGCTTTATAGAACCGGCGGTCCGGCAGGATACGTAGAACCTCCGGTTGCACTGGGTCGGCCAAGGAAGTTGCTGAAAAGTCGAAGATCAGGCCAAGTCCGGCCACGGCAATGACAAGCCGCCGGCTGGACGTGGGCCTTTCGCGATTCGCCGGCGCCAGGGCAAATCGCTTATTTGACGGCGACGCCGGGCCTGACATTCGCCGAAGGGCTGTCCGACAGGATTTCCAGCACGCGTTTCCAGCGCGCGCAGCGGCCAAAGTCCTTTTGCTCGATAGCCTTTTCCGCCTTCATGGCCGCATAGAGCGGCGCTTCCGCGCCAAATTCCCTGACCAGCCAGTGCGCCTCCTGTCTGGCGCGGCGTTCGTCCTCGTCAACGGGCATTCTGGACATTGTGCCTGGTCTCCGTACCTTCGATGCCGACCGCGAGACAGCTGCCAATAACGAGGACGGCGCCGGCAACGGCCGTCATCGACAGGCTTTCGCCCGACAGGGTCAGCAGAAACGTGGAAGCGATCGGCGTCAGATAGGCGACGACCGCTATCCTGCCGCCGTGGTCGAGCTTTGCCGCGCGCGACCAGAAATAGTAGCCGAGCCCCATCGGGCCGGCGCCGAGATAGAGGCCGAGCAGGAGATGCGGACCGGTCAGGCGTCCAGCGCCGTCATGCAGGCACCAGGCAAAGGTGAGCGCGACGCCGATCAGCGCCGAGGGCAAAAGCAGGCGTTCCGGTGGCACGCCAAGGCGGCCGACAGTAAGCGAGTAGAAGGCCATGCAGAGCGCCGAGCCGAAAGCGGCGAGATAACCGACAACGCTGCCGCCTTCGAACCAGGCCCTGTTGAACCAAAAATGCGCGCGCCCTCCGGAAATGACCAGCGCCACGCCGGCGAAGCCGACGGCCGCGGCCAGGCCAAGCAACAGAGGACGGCGCGGCCGGCCCAGCAGGATAACCGCCGCGGCGGTCATCAGCGGCCAAGTATAGGCGACGAGGTTCGCCTCGATGACCGGCATCGAGGCGAAGCCGATATATTGCAGCACCATGGTGCCGACCAGCCCCAGGAAGCCGACGGCATAGGCGGCAAGCGAGACTCTTTCCTTCTCCCCTTGTGGGAGAAGGTGGATCGGCGCGGAGCGCCGAGACGGATGAGGGGTGTTGGAAGAAACTCCAGCGTCGGCGATCCGTCCAGCACCCCTCATCCGACCTCGCTTCGCGAGGCCACCTTCTCCCACAAGGGGAGAAGGGAAAAGCCGGATCAGCGCAAACACGACGGCCGCCCCGCAAAATTGCAGGAACTGCACTTGCGACACCGGATGGAGGGCAAGCAGCGTCTTCCCGACCATGGCGTTGGTCGCCCACAGCGCCACGGCGCCGAGGGCGAAAGCCAGCGCCGCCGCCGGGGCGGCGCTGGGATGGTTTTGACAGTCCGGCACGGCCGGGCCGAGGCTCAGCGACGCTGGGCGGGGCTGGCGCTCGACCGGATCGTTGGTCACTACCAAGACTCCCTTGCTCCGCCGGAAACCGGCTCCGCGGCGGGCTGCGGCATGGGATGCTCCTCGGCATGGCGGCGATAGGCGGGCAGCTGGTTGGTCCAGACATCCTCGGCCAGCTCGTTCACCCAGGCACGGTCATGGTCGTTGTCGGCGGCGAGGTAGAACATACGGTTGTCGTCGACATAGGGCTTGATCGCTGAGCGCTGGTTGAGCACCAGCGTGACGCGCTCGCCGAGCTGGATCGGCGCGGTGCGGTGGAGCACACCCAGGAACTGGCCGAGCGTGGCGTAGTTCATCTTGTGGTCGATGCGCATGATCTTGTTGCGCGGCAGGTCGCGGCCGGATTCCAGGATCGAGCGGCCGGTCTCGGAATCGTCGCAGTAGATCTCAAGATGACCGCCAATGAGAGGGTCGCTGATCGACAGCGGGATCAGCTCCGTCACGGGGACGCCGTCGCAATGCCATTCGACGGCGCCATCCCTGGGGTTCATGAAGGTGACGGTCGAACCGACGATCGACAGCGGATAGGGTTCGAGCTTGGTGCCCATCATGTCGGACAGCCTTTCCAAGCGCAGCTTGTCGTGCAAAAGCTCTTTGATCTCGGGAATATAGCGATCGGCGCCGGTGATAAAGGTGAGGTCGAGATGTTTGTGAACGGCATGGCTGGCCTTCAGCTTCAGAGCGGCTTCCTCGATCGCGGCAAGCAGAGCCGGGTCGTAACCGTGAGGATACTGGGCGACGCCGAAGGTCGAGACTTTCCAGGCGGTCTCATGACCAATGATGGCCTCGCGGCTCATTGCACAACGCAGTTCGGGAATTGTATGGGCGTTCATTGTACTTTCTCCAAGATGGGGGCAACACTTGGTTAACAGTCATTTAAACGCCCACCCCTGTAAATTTAGGAAAGCTGGTGGTAGCGTAAGCCCAGCTTAAGGTCGAAACCCCGTGCGTCTGCTCAGTCAGGTCAACCTCAACTCGCTGAAAATCGTGGAGAGCGCCGCGAGGCACAGGAATTTCACGCGCGCCGGCGAAGAGCAGTTTATCACCGCTTCCGCCGTCAGCCAGCGGGTGAAAAGCCTTGAAGATCAGCTTCGCTTCAAGATCTTCGAGCGCGGCGGCAACGCGGTGTCGCTGACGCCGGAGGGCGAGACCTATGTGGCGCGCGTGCGCGAGGCGCTGGAGCGGATCGTGGCGGCCAGTATGGAGGCTACCGGCCAGTCGCAGGCGCATGTGCTGCGTATCTGCGTGCTGCCGACCTTCGCGGCCCGCTGGCTGTTTCCCAGGCTGATGACCTTCCAGCAGCAATATCCCGACATCGAGATGCGGGTGTCGACATCCTACGCCACGCATGAATTCTCGACCTCGGAATACGATCTCGAGATCCGCTACGGCGACGGCAATTTCCCCGGCCTCACCTCGGAACTGTTGTTCAAGGAAGACCTGACGCCGGTGTGCAGCCGCAAGCTGTTTCACGACGTGCTGGGCGACAAGCCGCTGTCGAAGGTGGTGCCGGAGGACCTGCGCTACTTCACGCTGCTGCATTCCGACACCTGCACGCAGAACTGGCAGTCGTGGCTGGGCTTCGCCGGCGCGAGCTTCGTGCTTGGCGAGACGAGAAGCGTCTATTTCGACAGCTGCATGATGTCCTACGAAGCCGCCAATGCAGGCATGGGCTTCGCCGTCGCCAACCGCGCCTACATGGCAAGCGACATCCGTGCCGAAAGGCTGGTAGCCCCCTTCGCGGTCCACCATCCCAACACGGCGGGCTGGTATTTCGTCAGCCCCATCAAGGCGCTCGGCGCCCGCAAGGTGGAGCTGTTCAAGCAATGGATCCTGGCCGAGGCGGCGCTGACGCAGCGCCAGCTCGACGTCGAGATCGCCGGCGGACAGCCGGCACGCGCGGCGGTGGCCTAAGCAGCGCCGCTCGCGCAGCGTCAGGATTTTCCGGGTGTTTCCACTGACTGTAGCCGGCTAGCGCGATCGCACCATGACGCAAGGCCGAGACTCAGCTATGTTGGATTGCGCGGCGGGCCTGATTTTCCCGCTTGGCCGGCGCTATCCAGCTTCCTCCCAAGCAGCGCCGGCCTTCTTCGTTCGAAGCTGACGACAATTCAACCCGCCCTGCCCTACTGCTTCGGAGGCGTGCCCGGCTGGTCGCCGCCGGTGGTCGATTTCGGCACCGGGTTCTTGTCGACCTGAGGGTTCTGGTTGACCTCGTCGCCCGGCGCCTTGGTGGGTTGCACGCTGTTGTCGCAGGCGGCGAGCACGAGCCCTGCCGCAAGAGCCAGCAGCACAGGAAGCTTCATCATGACGACCTCCTCTCGTTCGCCCCTTTCATAAAGGGCAAACGAGGCGGTGGCGGTTTGGTTGCGATTGAGGCGGAACCAACCGGCCCGCGTCCGGTTGAAAGCCAATCGAACCGCATGAGGAGACGATGATGATCCGCCTGCTGCTTACGGGGCTTTTCGCCTACACCGCCTACCGCGTCGCCGTGAGGATCATCGACGAGGTGCCCGGCGATGTCGCGCCGCTGGACATGCCGGGCGACGAGAGGCGCAAGTTGCGGCGCCAGTCAGCGGCAATGGGGGTGGAGCCGAAGCGGTAGCTTGTGGGGAGATTAGCTGTATTGCGAACAAAGCGGAAACGATGCTTGATGGGCGATGAACATCGCCGCTCGTGATTCGTCCTTCGAGACGCCCGCTTATCTTGCCCGGCTGAATGACGAGCAAAGGTTGGCGGTGGTGCATGGCGACGGCAAGGTGGCGGCGCCGCTGCTGGTGATCGCGGGCGCGGGCTCCGGCAAGACCAACACGCTGGCGCATCGCGTCGCCCATCTCATCGTCAAGGGCGCCGATCCGCGCCGCATCCTGCTGATGACCTTCTCCCGTCGTGCCGCGGCGGAGATGGCCAAGCGGGTCGAGCGCATTGCCGGCGAGGTGCTGGGGCGCGACGCGGCGATCATCGCCGACGCGCTCGCCTGGGCCGGCACTTTCCACGGGATCGGCGCCAGGCTGCTCCGCGACTATGCCGAGCAGATCGGGCTCGATCCGGCCTTCACCATCCATGACCGCGAGGATTCGGCCGACCTGATGAACCTTGCACGGCACGAGCTGGGTTTCTCGAGAACCGAGAGCCGCTTCCCGACCAAAGGCACCTGTCTGCAGATCTATTCGCGGGCGGTGAACGCGCAGGCGGACCTGGACGAGGTGCTCGGCTCCGCCTTCCCCTGGTGCGCGGCATGGGCGGAGCAACTGAAGGAGCTTTTCGCGGCCTATGTCGAGGCCAAGCAGGCGCAGAACGTGCTCGATTACGACGACCTGCTGCTCTACTGGGCGCAGATGGCGGCCGAGCCGGAGATCGCCGCCCATCTCGGTTCCCGCTTCGACCACGTGCTGGTCGACGAGTACCAGGACACCAACCGGCTGCAGGCTTCGATCCTCCTGGCGCTGAAACCGGACGGCGCCGGGCTCACTGTGGTAGGGGACGACGCGCAGTCGATCTATTCCTTCCGCGCCGCCGAAGTTCGCAACATCCTCGATTTCCCAAAGCAGTTCGCGCAAGCAGCGGCGGTCGTCATGCTGGAGCGAAACTACCGCTCGACCGAGACGATCCTTGCCGCAGCCAACAGGGTGATTGGCGAGGCCAGCGAGCGCTTCACCAAGAATCTGTGGACCGAGCGCCGGTCCTCGCACCGGCCGCAGCTGGTCAGCGTGCGCGACGAGGCCGAGCAGGCGAATTATGTCTGCCAGGCGATCCTGGCCGAACGCGAGGCCGGCACGGCGCTGAAGGCGCAGGCGGTGCTGTTTCGCACCTCGAGCCACAGCGGGCCCCTGGAGGTGGAGCTGACGCGCCGCAACATCCCCTTCGTCAAGTTCGGCGGGCTGAAATTCCTCGACGCCGCGCATGTCAAGGACATGCTGGCGATGCTGCGCTTCGCCGAGAACCCGCGCGACCGCGTCGCCGGTTTCCGCGTGCTGCAGCTGATGCCGGGCATCGGCCCGTCCGCCGCCTCGCAGATCGTGGATGCCATGGCGACGTCGCTCGACGAGACGCTCGGCCTTGCCCGCTTCCGGCCGCCGCAGCGCGCGGCGCAGGATTGGCCGGTGTTCCTCGACATCTATAGCGGCTTGCGCGCCGGCGCCAAATGGCCGGCCGACCTCGAACGGATCAGGCTCTGGTACGAACCGCATATGGAGCGCATCCACGAGGATGCGATCACGCGCCGGGCCGATCTCATCCAGCTCGAGCAGATCGCCTCGACCTATCCGTCGCGCGAACGCTTCCTGACCGAGCTGACGCTCGATCCGCCCGACGCCACCAGCGACCAGGCCGGACCGCCCCATCGCGACGAGGATTACCTCATCCTGTCGACCATCCATTCGGCCAAGGGCCAGGAATGGAAGAACGTCTTCGTGCTCAACACGGTCGATGGCTGCATCCCGGCCGATCTCGGGGTCGGCACCAAGGAGGACATCGAGGAGGAACGCCGGCTGCTCTATGTGGCGATGACCAGGGCCAAGGACAGCCTGCATTTGGTGGTGCCGCAGCGCTTCTACCCGCACAACCAGGCGGCGCGCGGCGATCGCCATGTCTATGCCTCGCGCACCCGCTTCATCCCGGCCTCGATGCTTTCGGCCTTCGACCAATCGTCCTGGGCGAGTGCGGCGCTCAAGGACGACCCGCGCCAGCGGCCAGGCGTCAAGGTAGACCTTGGCGCCCGCATGCGCGGCATGTGGAAATAGGCTGCCTGCCCTCCTGCCGATTCACGCGACGGATCAGGTCCAAGACGGAAAAATTGGCG
>NZ_RZRX01000021.1:0-41266 GCF_003997405.1 Mesorhizobium sp. M2A.F.Ca.ET.042.01.1.1 | reverse complement strand
GGCGTGCTCGTGCCGCGTGTCTCGACCGCAGAGCAGGCCGCATTTGCCGTGAAGGCCTCGCGCTATCCGCCGCGGGGCGAGCGCGGCGTCGGCCCCGGACGCGCTGCCGGCTATGGCTATCGCATTCCCGAATATCTTGCCGCCGCCAATGACCGGATCGTCGTCGCGGTCCAGGTTGAGACGGCGGAAGGTCTCGCCAACATCGAGGCAATCGCCGCCGTCGACGGCGTCGACCTGATCTTCGTCGGCCCAGGCGATCTCTCCGTGTCGATCGACGCGATCGGGCCTGCCGGCACGGAGAAGCTCAATACGGCAATCAAGAGCATCATCGGCGCAGCGCTCGCTCATGGCAGGACCGCCGGCATATTCTGCGCCAGCCCGCAGAATGTCGGCCGATGGGGCGCCCTCGGCGCGAGCTTCTTCATGCTGGCCAGCGACACGATGTTCCTTGGCGCCGGCGCGGCGGCCAATTTTGCCGCGGCGCGCGACGAGCTGGCGTAAAACGGACGCGACCCGCATCCGTTGGGCAGCAGGGGCGCCAAATTTTTTAAGCTTAAAACTTTTACCTTGAAAAGCGCGGCACTTTGGATAGCATCCTGATGGCGGCTGCCGCGGCAGAGCGGTTTTCCTGTCGGTCCGTCGTCGCCCGGGTGGAAGGGGTTTCAGTCCTTGTCGTTTGTGTTGCCCCAGTCGTCGTCCAGCGCGCGCTATGCCTTCGATGGCGTGCGCGCCCAGATCCGCGACCTGCACACGGAAAACATCGCCAACCTCGCGGTCCGCGCGCGCGAACTCGGCGATGTCATCGCGCTCTGGTACGGCGAAGGCGACGTGGTGACGCCGGCCTTCATCCGCGACGCGGCAAAGGCGGCCTTCGACGAAGGCCTGACCTTCTACGTCCCCAACATGCGCGGGCATGGCCCGCTGAATGAAGCGCTGTCGGAATACCAGACGCGCATCCATGGCCGCCCGATCCCGATCGCACGCACCACGGTCACGCCGGGCGGCATGCAGGCGCTCTATCTTGCCCTGGAGCTGCTGGTCGATACCGGCACCAATGTCGTCTATGTCGCGCCGCAATGGCCCAACATCCACAACGCCATCCACCTGATCGGCGGCGAGCCGCGACCGTTCTCCCTCGACTTCAAGGGCGACTGGCAACTCGACCTCGACCGGCTATTTTCGACCTGCGACGCGCGCACCCGCGCGATCTTCCTGTCGACGCCATCGAATCCGACCGGCTGGACCGCGTCGAGCGAGGAGATGCAGGCGCTGCTGGACTTCAGCCGGCGCACCGGCATCTGGATCATTTCGGACGAGGTCTATGGCCGGCTCTATTTCGAAGGCGACGTCGCGCCCTCGATCCTGCAGATCGCCGAAGACGGCGACCGGGTGCTGTCGGTCAACAGTTTTTCGAAAGCCTGGGCGATGACCGGCTGGCGCATAGGCTGGCTGACGCATCCGTCGGGCGTTGCCGACCAGCTCGGCGCCATGACGCAGTACGTCAACAGCGGCACCGCGGCGCCAATCCAGGCCGGCGCCGTGGCGGCGATCCGCCAGGGCGAGCCGCTGGTCGAAGACATCAGGCAACGGATCAGGACCGGGCTCGACCTCGCCTATGACCGGCTGGCCCAGATCCCCGGCGTCATCCTGCCGACCAAGCCACACGGCGGCATGTACGCATTCTTCGCCATGGAAGGCGAAGCCGATGCGCGGCAGGTCTGCGCCAGGATCCTGGAGACGGCGCGCGTCGGGCTGGCGCCCGGTCACCTGTTTGGAAATTCGGCGGCGGCATTCCTGCGCATGTGTGTGTGCCGCGACAGCGGTCAGATAGAAACGGCGCTCGAGCGCATGGTCGCCGCCATGAATTGACGCCCCGCTGGGAGGCGGGACGGCAACAAACCGTGCGGGGCGAGCCCCGCCCGATCGACAACAGAGGGAAGACCCAGAGGGAAAACCAATGAGCTTTACGCGTCGCAATCTGCTTGTTCTGGCCGCCGCCATCGGCATCGCCGCCGGCCCCGCCACCGCCTATGCCGCCGATGTGCTCAATGTAGGCGCCTACCCGACCAATCCGCCTTTCGAATACAAGAACGAGAGCGGCACTTTCGAGGGCTTCGAGGTCGACATCGTCAACGAAGCGGCCAAGCGTATCGGCATGACCACCGATATCGCCGATCTCGGCTTCCAGGCGCTGTTCGCGGCTGTCAGTTCCAACCGCATCGATGTCGCAATCTCGTCGATCACTATCACACCGGAGCGGTTGAAAACGCTCTCCTTCACCCAGCCCTACTATGATTCCGACATGGGCATCGCCACCAAGACCGACAGCGCGATCAGCAAGGAAGCCGACCTCAAGGGCAAGGTCGTCGGCGTGCTCTCCGGCTCGACCGGCGAGACCTGGGTCAAGGATCATCAGGCAGCCGACGGCTTCAGCGACGTGAAGGGTTACGACACGCAGCAGAACCTGTTGCTCGACCTCAGCGCCGGCCGCGTCGATGCCGCCGTCAGCGACATCCCCGGCATGCAGTATTCGTTCCAGAAGATGAAGGACCTCGTCGTCAAGGAACGTATCAAGACTGGCGAGCAGTACGGCTTGATGATGAGCAAGGACCATCCGCTGCTTGGCAAGCTCAACGACGCGCTGACGGCGATGAAGAAGGACGGCACGCTGGCCGCGATCCACAAGAAGTGGTTCGGCACCGACGCGCCGGCGGATTCCTCGACCGTCAAGGAAATGCCGCTGCCCAAGGCCTGAGCTGCCAGCGGCAAAACGAGCGACGTGCCGGCTCCAAAGGCCGGCACGTCTTGTTTGACGCGTGACGTCCCCGGACCGCCATGCTTTCGGCTAATCCGATTTGGGTAGCCCGGGTCCTGTCAGACATCGCATGACGTAACACGGTCCGGGAATGCTCCCATGTCGCTGATCGACACTTTCTTCAATCCCGACGTCATTGCGTCGAGTTTGCCGGCGCTGCTGCGCGGCTTCCTCAACACGCTGCTGCTGGGGATCATGAGCATCGTCATCGGCATCGCGGTGGGGCTGGCGATCAGCCTGGTGCGGCTCTATGCGCCGAAGCCGCTGCGGTGGCTCGCCATCGGCTATACCGACGTCTTCCGCGCCCTGCCGGTGCTGGTGGTGCTGATCCTCATCTATTACGCCCTGCCCTTCCTCGGCATCCGTCTGTCGTCCTGGGCATCGGCGGTGACCGCATTCGCCATCATCATGTCGGCCTATTCGGCCGAGGTTTTCCGCTCCGGCATCGAGAGCATCCCGAAGGGCCAGTTCGAGGCGGCGCAGGCGCTCGGCCTGCCCTTCATGCTCACCCTACGCAAGGTGGTGCTGCCGCAGGCGATCCGTGTCGTCATCCCGCCGATGACCAGCAACTGCGTCTCGATGTTCAAGGATACCTCGCTCGCCTCGACGGTGGCGCTGCCGGAACTTCTGAAGGAAGCAACCAACGCGCAATCGCTCTACGCCAATCCCTCGCCGCTGATCGGCGCCGCGTTGGTCTACCTCATCTTCCTCTGGCCGATGGTGCGCCTCGTCAGCCTGCTTGAGCGCCGCTTCAAGGACGAGAAAGCGCGCTGACCGCCATCGATACCCATCCCCGCCCAAGTCCCTCGCAGGAGCCTGCCCCGTGAACAAGCATCAGACCGACAGCACCAGCGCCGCCTTCCCGGTCGAAAAGATCCGCGCCATGTTTCCCGCCTTGCAGCGGGCCGGCGATTTCATCTTCATGGATAATGCCGCGGGCGCCCAGATCCCGCAAAGCGTGCTCGACGCGGTGACCAACCATCTGGTGGCGCACAATGTGCAGCGCGGCGGCCGCTATGGCCGCAGCGTCACCGTCGACCAGTCGGTCGCGACGGCGCGCGAGAGCGTCGCGCTCCTGATCAACGCCTACAGCCCGTCCGAAATCTGCTTCGGCATGAACGCGACCTCGTTCATCCGCCTGGTCAGCCTCGGCATCGGCCAGATGCTCGCCAAGGACGCGGATGGGGGACGCGACGAGATCATCGTCACCGACATGGATCACGACGCCAATATCGCCACCTGGCTGGCGCTGGAGCCGGCCGGCGCGAAGTTGAAATGGTGGCGCATGCGCGAGGACGGCAACCTCCATGTCGACGATCTCAAGCCGCTGGTGTCGGAGCGCACCCGTCTCGTCGCCTGCACGGTGACGGCGCATTCGATCGGCTCGATCGTCGATGTCGCCTCGGTGGCCAGGATCGCACATGCGGCAGGCGCCGAAGTGTTCCTGGACTGCGTGCATTACGGCCCGCACGGGCTGATTGACGTGCAGGCCTGGGACTGCGACTATCTCGTCTGCTCCGGCTACAAGAATTTCTCGCCGCATATGGGCTTCCTGTGGGGCCGCTTCGACACGCTGAAGCGGCTGCCGACCTTCCGCGAGGATTTCATTCCGGACGAACCGCCCTACAAGGTCGAGGCCGGCACCTTCATCTACGAGAACGTCTCGGGCATGGACGCGGCGGTGCGCTACCTGGAATCGGTGGGCCGCAATTTCCTGCCCGAGAACAACCGCTCACGCCGCTACAACATCGTCGCCGGCATGAGCGCCATCCGCGACTACGAGCTGATGCTGGCCAGCGAGATGATGAAGGTGCTGAAGGATTGCGGCGCCACCATCTACGGCGTCGCCGACGAGGCACGCATTACCGAGCGCGTGCCGACCTTCTGCTTCAATATTGGCAAGCTTTCGCCGCAGCGGATCGTCGAGGAGATGGCGGCCCTGCAGATCGGCATCCGCGACGGCCACATGTATGCGCCGCGGCTGATGAAGCGGCTCAACCTGTCGATGGACAGCGGCGCGATCCGCGCCTCGCTGGTGCACTACAACACGGTCGAGGAAGTGCACAAATTTGGCGAGGCGCTGCGGGCGATCATCGCGAAGCTGTCGTGATGCCGACCACCTCCGCGTCGTCATCCACGGGCGAAGCAAGGAGCGAAGCGACGCGCGCAGACCCGAGGATCCGTTCCGTGACGTGAGAGCGCCGCTCACGATGCAGAAATTCTGCCCCGCTGCGCTGACCATTTAGGTAACGGCATGGATCCTAGGGTCTACGCGACGCTTTGCGTCGCTCCGCCCTAGGATGACGACCTCTGGGGTCACCGCCCTCTGGGACAGCGACCTGTGGCCTAGGCCGCCTTCTTCGCAAGCCTCGCCTTGATGCTGGCGATGTCGGCGCGCGGCGTCGCGGCGAACAGCGTCTTGGTGTAGGCGTGCCTGGGGTTGGAGAAGACCTCGTCGCGCGGACCGTATTCGACCGCTTCTCCGAAATACATCACCATCACATCGTCGGCGATGTAGCGCACCACCGAGAGGTCGTGGCTGATGAAGACGTAGGTCAGCTGGAACTCGTCCTGCAGGTCGGCGAGCAGGTTGAGCACCTGCGCCTGCACGGAAAGGTCGAGAGCCGAGACCGGTTCGTCGAGCACCAGCAGGCTCGGGTTCAGCATCAGCGCGCGGGCAATGGCAATGCGCTGGCGCTGGCCGCCCGAGAACATGTGCGGGTAGCGGTTGTAATGCTCAGGTCCCAGGCCGACCTTCTTCAGCATCTTCATGGCGAGGTCGCGGCGTTCCTCGGCCGGCTTGTCGGTGTTGATCAAGAGCGGCTCGCCGAGCACGTCGCCGATCTTCTGGCGCGGGTTGAGGGAGCCGTAAGGGTTCTGGAACACGATCTGCACCTTGCGGCGCATTTCCCTTGTGAGCCCGTCCCTGGCAATGTCGACCTTGTTGCCGTCGATGAACAGCTCGCCTGACGTTGCCGGATCGATGAGGGTGATGATGCGGGCGAGCGTGGACTTGCCGCAACCGGACTCGCCGACGATCGCCAGCGTCTTGCCTTTCTCGACGCTGAAAGACACGCCCTTCACCGCATGCACGGTGCGCGCGCCGCGGAACAGGCCGCCGCCGACATGATAGTCGCGCTTGATGTCCTTGCCTTCAACGACCTTGGTCATGCGCCGGCTCCTGAAGGCGCGGCCTCGAACAGCATGTCCGTGACCGTCGGTAGCCGGTCGCCGACGGCGTTTTCCGGCAGCGCCGAAAGCAGCGCGCGCGTGTAGTTGCTCTTCGGCGATTCAAACAGCGACAGCACGTCGGCCTCTTCCATCTTGCGGCCCTTGTACTGGACGATGACGCGGTCGGCGGTCTCGGCCACCACGCCCATATTGTGAGTGATCATGATCAAGCCCATGCCGTATTTGGCCTGCAGCGAGACCAGCAGATCGAGGATCTGCTTCTGGATCGTGACGTCGAGCGCGGTGGTCGGCTCGTCGGCGATCAAGAGCTTCGGATTGCAGGCGATCGCCATCGCGATCATGACGCGCTGGCACTGGCCGCCCGACATCTGATGCGGGAAGGAGTTCAGCCGGTCGGCGGGATCCGGAATGCCGACCTGCTTGAAGAGCTCGATGGCGCGCGCGCGGCGCTGGGCCTTGTCCATGCCCATATGGAAGCGCAGCACTTCCTCGATCTGGAAGCCGACGGTGAAGCAGGGGTTGAGGCTGGCGATTGGCTCCTGGAAGATCATGGCGATGTCCTTGCCGATGATCTTGCGGCGGTCGGCCGGGCTGATCTTCAACAGGTCGCGGCCGTTGAAGGTCATGCGGTCGGCGGTGACGGCGGCCGTCCATGGCAAGAGCCCCATCACGGCCAGCATCGACACCGACTTGCCGGAACCGGATTCGCCGACGATGGCGAGCACCTCGCGCTCGTCGACATGGAGCGAGACGCCGTCGACGGCACGGAACGGGCCGGACGCGGTCTGGAATTCGACGACGAGGTTCTGGATGTCGAGCAGCGCCATCACGACCTCCTGAGCTTGGGATCGAGGGCGTCGCGCAGGCCGTCGCCGATCAGGTTGATGGCAAGCACGGTGATGAGGATGGCGAGACCCGGGAACGTCACCACCCACCAGGCGCGCAGGATGAACTCGCGTGCCGAGGCGAGCATGGTGCCCCATTCCGGCGTCGGCGGCTGGGCGCCCAGACCGAGGAAGCCGAGCGCGGCCGCTTCAAGGATGGCGTTGGAGAAGGATAGCGTGCCCTGGACGATCAGCGGCGCCAGGCAGTTGGGCAGGATGGTGGCGAGCATCAGCCTGAGATGGCCGGCGCCGGCGACCTTCGCCGCCACGACATATTCTCGGCTCTTCTCGGCCATCACGGCGGCGCGCACCAGGCGAGCGAAATGCGGCTGCAGGACAAGCGCGATCGCCAGCATTGCGTTGAACAGGCCGGGCCCGAGGATCGTCACCAGCACCAGCGCCAGCAGCAGCGACGGGAAGGCCAGGATCAGGTCCATGACGCGCATGATCGCGACGTCGACCCAGCCGCGGAAATAGCCGGCCAGCAGGCCGAGCGTAATGCCGCCGGTGAGCGCCAGCGTGACCACCACCGCGCCGATCAGCAGCGAGAAGCGTGCGCCATAGAGCAGGCGCGAGAGGATGTCGCGGCCGACCGGGTCGGTGCCGAGCAGATATTGCGTCGAGCCGCCCTCCTGCCATGCCGGCGGCCGCAGGAACGCGGTCTTGTCCTGGATGTCTGGCGCGTAGGGCGCGAGCAGCGGCGCGAACAGCGCGGCCAGCACCAGCAGGATGAAGACGAACAGGCCGATGACCGCGCCGCGGTTCACCGAGAAATAGTGCCAGAAGGTCTTGAGGCCGGTGAGGCGGTCCGGACTTCCGGCGGCCATAGGGGCGATTTCGGTCTGGGTCATTTATGCCGCCCTGATGCGCGGGTTGATGACGGCGTAAAGCACGTCGACGATGAGGTTCACCGCCATGACGATGAGCGCGATCAAAAGCAGACCCGACTGCACGACGACATAGTCGCGCTTGAAGATGGAATCGACCATCCATTTGCCGATGCCCGGCCAGGCGAAGATGGTCTCGGTGAGGATGGCGCCGGCGAGCAGCGTGCCGACCTGCAGGCCGATGGTGGTGACGACCGGGATCAACGCGTTGCGCAGCGCATGCACGCCGATGACGCGCGCCCCCGACAGGCCTTTGGCGCGCGCGGTGCGGACATAGTCCTCGCCCAGCACCTCGAGCATCGCCGAGCGCGTCTGGCGCGCGATCACCGCCAGCGGAATGGTGCCGAGCACGATCGCAGGCAGGACGAGATGGCTAAGCGCGGAACGGAAAGCGTCCCATTTGCCGTGGAGCAGGCTGTCGATGGTCATGAAGCCGGTGATCGGCTTGAAGAAGAACTGCAGGCCGATGCGGCCCGAGACCGGCGTCCAGCCGAGATAGCCGGAAAAGAAGATGATCAGCAAAAGCCCCCACCAGAAGATCGGCATCGAATAGCCGACAAGGGCCGTGCCCATCAGCGACTGATCGAACCATGAGCCGCGCTTGACGGCGGCGAAGATGCCGGCGGGGATGCCGATCACCATGGCGAAGATCATGGCGAAGAAGGATAGTTCCAGCGTCGCCGGGAAGAGGGTCTTGAACTCCTCGAGAACCGGCCGCTTGGACGAAATGGAGACGCCGAAATCGCCGGTGGCGACCTCACCGACATAGCGCGCGTACTGCTCCCAGATCGGCAGATTGTAGCCGAATTGCTGCTTGAGCTCTTCGTAGCGGGCGGGTGCGACGCCATGCTCGCCGGCCATGGCCAGGATCGGGTCGCCCGGCAGCAGGCGCACGAACGCGAAGGCGCAGATGGTGATGCCGATCAAAGTCGGGATCAGGAGGGCGATTTTGTTGAGAAGATATCGGAGCATCGTCAAATGGAGCGGGGCGGCGCTGGAATTAGCGCCGCCCCGTTCGCAATATTATTCGGCCTTGTCAACGCCGTCGAAGCGGTGAATGCCGAGCGGGTCCATCTTGAAGCCGCTGACATTGTTGCGAACGACCGCGTAGACCTGGCTGTGAGCCAGCAGGAAAGCCGGAGCCTGCTTGGCGAAGATCACCTGCGCCTGCTCATAGAGCTTGGTGCGCTCGGCTTGGTCGCTGGTCTTCTTGGCCTTCTGGATCAGGTCCTCGAAGTCCTTGTCGCACCAGCTGGAGTAGTTCGAGACGCCGATGGCGGAGCAGGCGAAGAGAGTGGCGAAGAAGTTGTCCGGATCGCCATTGTCGCCGGTCCAGCCGATCTGGAAGGCGCCCGGACGGTCCTTCTTCTTGCCTTCCTCGCGATACTTCGTCCATTCGTAGTTGACGATGGTCGCCTTGACGCCGACCTTGGCCCAGTCGGCCTGGATCAGCTCGGCGGCTCGCTGGAAGTTCGGGTTATACGGACGAACGCGGTCGGAAGCCCAAAGCTGGATTTCCTTCAAGCCGGCAGCCTCAAGCACCTTCTTGGCGGCGTCTGGATCATAGGAATCGAACTTCACATCCTTGTTCCACGACCACATCGTCGGCGGGATCAGGTTCTGCGCGGGCGTAGCGCCAGCATCCTGGAACAGCGACTTGATGAGCGCCTCCCGGTCGATCGCCTGGTTGAGCGCGTGGCGCACTTCCGGCTTGTCGAGCGGCGGGATCGTGGTGTTGTAGCTCATATAGCCGATGTTGAGGCCGGCCTGGTCGAGCAGGGTGACGTCCTTGTTGGCCTTGATGGTGGCGAGGTCGGCCGGGTTCGGATACGGAGCCACGTCGCACTCGCCGGCCAGCACCTTCTGGATACGGGCGGTCGCGTCAGGCGTGATGGCGAAGACCAGATCGTCGATCTTTTCCTTGCCCTTGAAATAGTCCGGATTGGCCGCATAGCGGATGACGGCGTCGAGCTGGTAGTCGACGAACTGGAACGGACCGGTGCCGATCGGCTTGGTCGAGAAGTCGGCCATCTTGCCGTCCTTCTCGAGCTGGTCGGCATATTCCTTCGACACGATCGAGGCGAAGTCCATGCCGAGATTGGCCAGCATCGGCGCGTTCGGCTCGGTCAGCGTCAGCTTGACGGTGAGGTCGTCGACCTTCTCCCACTTGGCGACGTATTTCGGCATGTCCATGCCGGTGTAATAGTCCCAGGTGAGGTTCGGCAGATACTTGTCGCCGTTCCACGGATTCTGCTTGTTGAACTGGCGATCGAAGGAGAAGACGACGTCATCGGCGTTGAGGTCGCGCGTCGGCTTGAAATAATCGGTGGTCTGGAACTTCACGCCCGGATGCAGATGGAACGTGTAGACAAGGCCGTCGTCGGAGATCTCCCATTTGTCGGCAAGACCCGGCTCGATCTCCGTGCCGCCATGCTTGAACTCGACCAGTCGCGAATAGACCGTGCGCGACGAAGCGTCGAAGTCGTTGCCGCCGGTCGTCGTGCCGGGATCGAAATTGGCCGGCGACGCCTCCGAGCAATAAACGAGCGTCTTGGCACTGGCCATGCCGCTGAGGACGCTTGCAGCCAGCAACGCGGCTGCAAAAGTCATTGTCTTTTTCATTGAGCACTCCCTGATGTTCTCTCAAGCCCCTCTATCAGGCTCGCGAAGGGCGCATATAAGCACCGTTTCTTCGCCTTTGGAACACCTCGTGTGCGTACCCCATGGGAAGCAGGAAAAGAATCTAGATTATGCTCCAACAATAGAAAAAATGAGCATTCTTTTCCGCTCACAACATTATTAACGACGGCATTTTTTTATTGATCGGCTGTCTTGGGGAACGAGCCGGTGAGGCCGCGCCGCCGGACGTCCGCCTGCCCTCCAGGCATGACGCGGGAGGCCGTCGAGGAGTGGATTTCGACGGCAAATCTTTCCCCGCCCTGCCGCTGGGGCAAGGCTTGCACGGTCGCGGATAGAGGCAATACATAGATGGTGGGCGGGATTTCCCGGAAAATCCGAACCGGCGTGGAGGACGCTTCTTGCGGAAGCGGGCGCCCATATCGAAGGCGACAGGGAGAGACAGGTGGCAAAAGCAGCCAAGACGACAGGCCCGGCGAAAGCAAAAGCCAAGGCCGCTGAAAGCGATGCGCCCAAGGCTGCCAAGGCTGCCGCCGCGCCGAAGGTGAAGACGGCCGCGAAGGCCGCGCCCGCCAAAGCGGCAAAGCCAACCGCCGCCAAACCCGCAGCGCCAAAGGCCAAGGCGGCGGCCGCGAAAGCAGCGGACACGAAGCCGGCTACCGCCAAATCTGCCTCGAAGGGCTTGCCGAAGGCGATCACCGAACTCACGGTCGGCCTGCCGGAAAAGCCGTGGCTGAAAAGCTATCCAAAGAACATGCCGGCAGAGATCGGCCCCCTGCCCTACAAGTCCATCGGCGAGTTCCTTGTCGGCGCCTGCAAGCAGTTCGCGGGTCGGCCCGCCTTCGTGTGCATGGGCAAGTCGATCACCTATGCGGAGCTCGAGCGGCTGTCGGCCGCGTTCGGCGCCTACCTGCAGGCAAGAGGCCTGGAGAAGGGCGCGCGCGTGGCGCTGATGATGCCGAACGTGCTGCAGTATCCGGTGGCGATGATGGCGGTGCTCCGCGCCGGCTACACGGTGGTGAATATCAACCCGCTCTACACGCCGCGCGAACTGGAACATCAGTTGAAGGATTCCGGCGCGCAGGCGATCGTCATCCTGGAAAACTTCGCCGGCACGCTGCAGGCGGTCATCGCCAGAACACCTGTGAAACATGTCATCGTGGCGTCGATGGGCGACATGCTGGGCGGCCTGAAAGGCGCCATCGTCAACCTCGTCGTGCGGCGGGTGAAGAAGATGGTTCCGGCATGGTCGCTGCCCGGCCACGCCAAGTTCAACGCCGTGCTCAAGACCGGCGCGACCATCGCCTTCAAGCCGCCCACGGTCTCCGGCGACGACGTCGCCTTCCTGCAATATACGGGCGGCACCACCGGCGTCTCGAAGGGCGCCGTGCTGCTGCATCGCAACGTGCTGTCGAACGTCGCGCAGAACTCGCTGTGGGTGGAGGACGCCTATACGGTGAAGCCCAAGCCGGCGCATCAAAACTTCATCTGCGCGCTGCCGCTCTACCATATCTTCGCGCTGACGGTGAACGCGCTGATGGGCATGCAGCAGGGCGCGCAGAACGTGCTGATCCCTAACCCGCGCGACATTCCGGGCTTCGTCAAGGAACTGGCGAAATACCCGATGCACATCTTCCCCGGCCTCAACACGCTGTTCAACGCGCTGCTCAACAATGAGGAGTTCCGCAAGCTGGACTTCAAGCCGCTGATCCTGACGCTGGGCGGCGGCATGGCGGTGCAGAAGGGCGTCGCCGAACGCTGGAAGGCGCTGACCGGCTGCCCGGTGAGCGAAGGCTACGGACTGTCCGAAACCTCGCCGGTGGCCACCGCCAACAAATTCAGCTCCAGCGACTTCACCGGCACGATCGGCCTGCCGCTGCCTTCGACCGAGATCGCCATCCGCGACGACGACGGCAACAACGTGCCGCTGGGCGAGGTGGGCGAGATATGCATCCGCGGCCCGCAGGTGATGGCCGGCTACTGGAACCGGCCCGACGAGACTGCCAAGGTGATGACCAAGGACGACTTCTTCAAATCTGGCGACATGGGCTTCATGGACGAACGCGGCTACACCAAGATCGTCGACCGCAAGAAGGACATGATCCTGGTCTCCGGCTTCAACGTCTACCCCAACGAATTGGAAGAAGTGGTGGCGCACCACCCTGGCGTGCTGGAAGCGGCCGCGATCGGCGTGCCGGACGAGCATTCCGGCGAAGTGCCTAAATTGTTCGTGGTCAAGAAGGATCCGGCGCTGACCGTCGAGGCGCTGATGGCTTATTGCCGCGAGAACCTGACCGGCTACAAGCGGCCGAGATACATCGAGTTCCGCACCGAACTGCCGAAGACGCCGGTCGGCAAGATCCTGCGTCGCGCGCTGCGGGACCAGGCTTGAGCGATAGCACGGCCAGCCTGAGGCGAGAGCCGGCGAAGGCGCTCGATCCGGCGGAGTTCATCAAGGCGAATATGCGGCTGGCGCCGGTATCGGCGCTGCCGGAGATCCGGCTCTATCAGGCGCATCCCGGCAGCGGCCTGCGGCGGCTGCTCGAACCGGATGACGGTGACGAAGGCGGGGCAGAGCCGCAGCCGCCCTACTGGGCCTATGCCTGGGCCGGCGGCGCGGTGCTGGCCCGCTACGTCCTGGACCGCCCGTCGATCGTGGCCGGCAAGCGCGTGCTCGACCTCGGCGCCGGCTCGGGGCTGGTCGGCATCGCGGCGGCGAAAGCCGGCGCGCGCGCGGTGCTCGCGGCGGAGATCGACCGCAACGGCGTGGTGGCGCTCCGCCTCAACGCGGAAGCCAACGGCATCGCCATCGCGATACGCGATGAGGACGTCACCGGCGGCCCGCCGCCGGCGGTAGATCTGGTGCTGGCGGGCGACGTCTTCTACGCGCAGGACGTAGGACAGCGGATTATGCCGTTCCTCGACCGCTGCCTCGCCGCCGGCATCGACGTGCTGGTCGGCGACCCCGGTCGCGCCTGGCTGCCCCGACCGCGGCTTTGCCTGCTCGGCGAATACCAGGTGCCGGATGTCGGCGGAAACGGCGGCGGCGAGCTGAAGCCAAGCGCGGTGTTCGCGCTTGTGGCCGAACCCGGTTAGCCCGCAGGCACGCTCATCCGCGCGGCGAGGAAATCCGGCAGGTCGGCGACCGAGTCCAGGATGACATCGGCTATCGGCGCCAGCGAGTCGCGCGTGCCTGTGCCGGAAAGCACGCCCACCGCCAGGCCGCAGCCGCCGGCGCGCGCCATCTCCAGGTCATGGCGATTGTCGCCGACCATGGCGATCTCGCCCGGCCTCAGCCCGGTCAGATCGCAGAAGGCAATGACGGTGTCCGGCGCCGGCTTCGGGTTGGCCACGGCATCATAGCCGAAGGCGGCGTCGAAGAGCTGCGCGATACCGAGCGTGGCGAGTGTCTTCTCGGCGCCGCTGGTGGAATCATTGGTGGCGACGCCCATGCGGTAGGATCGCGTGTGCAGCGCCCGCAGCGAATCGAGAACGCCGGGAAGCGCCACCGCCATCGACGAGCCCTGCACCGAGGTGATCTCATTGAAGCGGGAAACGGCATGCATCTGGTCCTCTTCGGACAGGCGCGGAAACCACAGTTCGACGACGTCCATGTTCGAGCCGGAGGCAAAGATCGAGTCGGGCTTGAAGCGCTTGCTGACGAAGTCGAAGCCCGCTGCGGCGAGCAGGCGATCGGCCTTCCAGCGATCGCCTTCGGCGGCATCCATCGCCATGAAGTCCGCGACACCGAGCCAGGTTGCATTGAAGTCGACAAGCGTGCCGTCCTTGTCGAACAATATTCCCTTGATATCCGCCAATCCTTTTACTCCTTGCCGCGCAGTTGGTGGATATGAGCCACCAGTCCGGCAGTCGAGGCGTCGCGGTTTGCGGCAGTCTCCTTGCCCTCAACGACAGGCAGCAGGCCCGTCGCCAGTTCCTTGCCGAGCTCGACGCCCCATTGGTCGAAGGAATTGATGTTGAAGAGCGTGCCCTCGACGAAGACGCGATGCTCATAGAGCGCGATGAGCCGGCCCAACGTGCGCGGATCGAGCTTGCGGTAGAGGATGGTGAGAGAGGGGCGGTTGCCCGAAAAGACGCGATGCGGCACGATCCTGTCGACTTCGGCCGGTTTCATGCCCTTGGCCAGCATCTGCGCGCGCGCTTCTTCCAGCGTGCGGCCCTTCATGAAGGCTTCCGACTGCGCCAGGCAGTTGGCGAGCAGGAGATCATGCTGGTGCTTCAGTTCGGGCTCATGGCCGACGGCAGCGGCAAGGAATTCGACGGGGATGAAGTCGGTGCCCTGATGCAGAAGCTGGAAGAAGGCGTGCTGGCCGTTGGTGCCGGGCTCGCCCCAGACCAACGGGCCGGTCGGCGTGGCGACCGCGGTGCCGTCCAGCGTCACGCTCTTGCCGTTCGATTCCATGTCGAGCTGCTGCAGATAGGCCGGCAGGCGCGACAGGCGCTGGTCGTAAGGGATGACGGCGCGGGCCGGATATTTGCAGACGACCCGGTGCCACCAGCCGATCAGCCCCAGCAGCACCGGCAGGTTCTTTTGCATGGGTGCTGAGCGGAAATGTTCGTCCATCTCATGCGCGCCGTCGAGGAAGGCGCGGAAGTTGCGCGGGCCGACGGCGATCATCACCGGCAGGCCGATGGCGCTCCACACTGAGTAGCGCCCGCCGACCCAGTCCCAAAAGCCGAAGACGCGGTCCTGCTCGATGCCGAACTTCGCCACCAGATCGAGGGCGGTCGACACGGCGGCGAAATGCTTGCCGACCGCTTCCTTGCCCAGCGCCTTCTGCAGCCAATCGCGTGCCGTCTCAGCATTCGTCATCGTCTCGACCGTGGTGAAGGTCTTGGAGGCGACAATGAATAAAGTCGTCTCGGCGGACAGGCCCTTCAGCGTGTCGTGGATATGGGCGCCGTCGACATTGGAGACATAATGCGCGCGCGGCCCATCATGGTAGGGCGCCAGCGCCAGCGTCACCATCGCCGGGCCGAGGTCCGACCCGCCGATGCCGATGTTGACGATGTCGGTGATCTTCTTGCCGGTGGCACCTAGCGCCTTGCCGGAGCGGATGGCGTCGGCGAAGGCGCCCATGGCGTCGAGCACGGCAATCACATCGGCCTTGGTGTCCTGGCCGTCGACGATCACGCTCTTTCCGGTCAGGTTGCGCAGCGCGGTGTGCAGAACGGCGCGGTTCTCGGTGATGTTGATCTTCTTGCCTTCGAACATGGCCGCGCGGCGTCCCGCAAGATCGGCGGCGCCGGCGAGCTTCTCCAGCATCGTCATGGTATTTGCGTCGACCGCGCATTTCGACCAGTCGAGGAGAAGGTCGCCGTCGGTGGCCGAGAACGTCTCGAAGCGCTTGGGATCGGCAGCGAAAGCCTCACGCATCGTACCCTTGGCCGCCGCGCGCTGATCACGCAGGGCGGCAAGATGCTTGTCGAAAGATGACTGGTCCACTGGCGGGCTCCTGGCGGTTTTTTAGATTTATCTTAGCAGGCCGGATGTTTCCGGCTCATGTCGTCGCGTGATTTTCGCATCATTCTATTGAGCCGATTTCCATTTCATTCAAGCGCGGCATTGCCGCAGTGCATCACGCTTTTATGATGCACTGCAGCATTGTTTTTACCGATCGCTAAATGAACCGCTTACGCGGCCAATAGATCACTGGCATAAATCCCAGCGATCAGAAAAATTGATTGGCGCAACCCCTTATGCCACCCATACACTCCACTGGTCCAGCCAAGTGAAAACAGCTGGCCATCCGAGGATGATTTCCCATGCCACAGCGCAATGACACGGCCATATGGTCCGGCCTGTTCCGGATTTCGGCCGAATCCGGCCAAACCCTCCAGGCACAGATACGCCAGGCGATCGTCGCGGCCATTCTCGACCGACAGATCGCCGCTTCGATGCCTCTGCCGTCTTGCCGGATTCTCGCGGAAAAACTTGGGGTTGCCCGCGGCACTGTGGTGCTCGCCTTCCAGCAGCTGGTCGACCAGGGCTTCCTGGTGGCGCGCGAGCGGCGCGGCCATTTCGTCAACCCTGACGTGCTGGCCACTCCCGCCAAGCCGCACCAAAAGGCGCCCGACCAGCAGAACGAGATCGACTGGAAGGCGCGCCGGCAGATCGCCGCAAGCGACATGCCGCCGCCCGCCAAGCACGACAACTGGATCAAGTCCTCCTATCCGTTCGTCTACGGCCAGTTCGATCCGGCGCTGTTCCCGACCGCCGAATGGCGCGAGTGCAACCGCATGGCGCTGGCCGTGCTGGAGATCCGCAACTGGGCGTCCGACATGGTGGACCGCGACGATCCGCTGCTGATCGAGCAGATCCAGGCCAGGCTCCTGCCGCGCCGCGGCATCTTTGCCAACCCGGACGAGATCATCGTGACGCTGGGCGCGCAGAACGCGCTCTATATGCTGGCCTCGCTCTTGATGACCAAGGGTTCGAAGGTGGCGATGGAGGATCCAGGCTATCCCGACGCCCGCTCGATTTTCCGGCTGGCCGGCGCCGATATCCAGCCGGTTCCGGTCGACCAGTCGGGCATCGTCACCTCGTCGATTCCCAGCGATTCCGGCTTCGTCTTCGTCACGCCGAGCCACCACTGCCCGACCATGGTGCCGTTGTCGGCGGAACGCCGGCAGGACCTTCTGGCGCGCGCCAACCGCAACAACCAGATCATCATCGAGGACGGCTATGACAGCCAGCTGCTCGACGAGGCGCCGCAGCAGGCGCTGAAGAGCCTCGACCGCTCGGGCCGCGTCATCTATGTCGGCTCGATGTCGAAGACGCTGGCTCCAGGCCTCAGGCTTGGCTACATCGTAGCCTCGGCTGGGCTGATCGCCGAGCTTCGCGCGCTGCGCCGCTTCATGCTCAGGCACCCGCCGGCGAACAACCAGCGCGCTGTCGCGCTGTTCCTGTCGCTCGGCCATCACGAGGCGTTGGTGCGTAGGCTCTCCGCCGCCTTCGACGAGCGGCGCAAGCGGCTGGTCCATGCGATTTCCGCTTTCCTGCCAGAATGGCGCTCGACTGACTCGGCTGGCGGCACATCGCTCTGGCTGGAAGGGCCCCGCGGCACCGATTCGCGCGGCTTGGCCGAAGCCGCCGCTTCGCGCAGCGTCATCATCGAGCCCGGCGACCGGTTCTTCGACCGCAGCGAAAAGCCCTCTCGTTTCATGCGCTTGGGTATCTCCTCGATTTCCCTGCAGCATATCGAGCCCGGCATCCGCGAGCTCGCCACCGCTGCCGGGCGCAGGCCCGCGGCGGCCTGATCCCCACGGACTTTCCAAAAAGAGCCGGCAGCCGCCGGCTCTTTTTGCTTGGGCGCATGCTAAAGCGCGTCGCGATCTTTCAGATTCGCTCCATGCGCTTTAGGTTTTTGATTTTACGCATGTCTTTATCCCGAAACCGGTTCCCACTTTCGGGAGACATGCTTTAGCCGCTTTAGCACTCTGGCATATTCGACGGGATTGCTTGGCTCATAGGCTGTACCAATGCCGGCGGCATAGTCGGGGCCATAAGGGGACGAGGCAGGCCGATGGTGGACCAACCGCCGCGGACCGCGTCGCAATAAAGACAAAGGTGGAGTGCTTCCATGTCAGTGGCTCTCGAGAAGCAGGAAGCGTCGTCGGACCAGCGTTCGCGACGTTCCGGCGGGCGCGAAGCGCGCCGCGCGATGCGGGCGGCGCCCTTGGCCGACGACATTCGCCCGGTGCGGCCGGGGCTTGAAGGCGGCAGCTACGGGCCGTTGAGCCGGAACGACCAGGAACGCATCCACGAAGCGGTGCTGACGCTGCTGGAGACGGTCGGGTTCGCCAATGCCATCCCGTCCTGCATCGAAGCGCTGACCAGGGTTGGCGGCATTTATGGCGACGATGGCCGCATCCGCCTGCCGCGCGCGCTGGTGCTGGACACGATCAAAAGGGCGGCGCGCAACTTCACCCTCTACGGCCAGGATCCGAAGCACGACATGCTGATCCAGGGCAAACGCGTGCATTACGGCACGGCGGGCGCGGCGGTGCATCTGGTCGATGTCGAGAAGCGCGAATATCGCGAATCGCTGCTGCAGGACCTCTATGACGCTGCCCGTCTCGTCGACGGGCTGGACAACATCCATTTCTTCCAGCGCACCATGGTGCCGCGCGATATTCCTGACCCGCTCGATATGGATTTCAACACGCTCTATGCCTGCGTGATGGGGACGTCCAAGCATGTCGGCACCTCGTTCACCGTGCGCGAGAACGTCAAGCCGGCGCTGGAGATGCTCTATGCGATCGCCGGCGGCGAGGAGAATTTCCGGGCGCGGCCTTTCGTGTCCAACTCGAACTGCTTCGTCGTGCCGCCGATGAAGTTCGCCGAGGACGCCTGCGGCGTGCTCGAAGCCTGCGTCGAAGGCGGCATTCCGATCCTGCTTCTGTCGGCCGGCCAGGCCGGCGCCACGGCACCCGCCGCGATTGCCGGCGCCGTGGTCCAGGCGGTGGCGGAAGTGCTGATGGGCCTGGTCTATGTCAACGCGATCAAGCCTGGACATCCGGCGATCTTCGGCACCTGGCCGTTCGTCTCCGACCTCAGGACCGGCGCCATGTCCGGCGGCTCGGCCGAGCAGGCGGTGCTGACCGCGGCCTGCGCGCAGATGGCGCAATATTACGACCTGCCCGGCGGCTCGGCCGCCGGCATGTCGGACTCCAAGCTGCCTGATATCCAGGCCGGTTACGAGAAGGGCATCACCAATGTCATGGCGGGGCTATCCGGCCTCAACCTGGTCTATGAATCGGCCGGCATGCATGCCTCTTTGCTCGGCTTCTGCCTCGAAAGCCTGATCATCGACAACGACATGCTGGGCCACTGCCTGCGCTGCGTGCGCGGCATCGAGGTGACCGACGACGCGCTGTCGATCGACACCATCGCCGAGGTCTGCCTGAAGGGCCCCGGGCATTATCTCGGCAACGACCAGACGCTGAAGCTGATGCAGACCGAGTATTTCTATCCCGCCGTCGGCGACCGTTTCTCGCCCAAGGAATGGAACGAAAAGGGACGGCCCGACATCCTGTCGCGGGCGATCGCGGAGAAGAAGCGCGTGCTTGCAGAACGCTTCCCGCGCCATGTCTCGCGCCTGCTCGACGACAAATTGCGCGCCCGCTTCGGTGAGATGATCAAGCTGCCGCGCAGCGGCATGGGCGGTTAGGAGACATTGATATTCAGGTGAGGCCGGCCTGCAAATGGCCGTCTCCTGCGCTTCCGGTGCTCACATACTTTGAGTACGCTGCGCTCCGATTCTCGAAAGATCCCGTTTTCGACTCGGCCTGACCTGAATCTCAACGCATCCTACTCGGCGCTCAGCTCGTATCGCTCAACCACTTCTGGGTTGATCAGCTTGGCGTGCAGCGTCATCAGCACGATCTGCGCATCGAAACTGTCGCCGGCCTCGAGCGCCGCCTCGATGCGGCGCTCGACCGCCAAGGTCGGCTCACGACCATTGGCCTGCTCGAACACGTCCGGCCCGGCGACGCAATAGCCGCAGAGCTGCGCCACCGAGCTATACGCGTCGGCCGGCGGCTCGTCCGGCCAGCGGTCGTTCATCAGATTGACGATGGTGAGTTTTACGCCTTCAGGAACCAGGGCAGGATGCAGGTCGGCCTTGCGCAAGGCGTCGTCGAGCTGGCGCAAATCGCCGGAGCGGCCGAACAGGCCGAGGAAGCCAAGAGAAGAACGCCGTTTTACCACGATGATCTCTCCCCTTCGCAAGCTGCCTGGATCGAGCTTATCTGTGGGCTCCCTTGAGATGAAACAAGGAAAAATAGAAAAGGGCGACCTGCCATGGACAAGCCGCCCTCATGATTTAGCCGACTACATGTTCAGTGATTGTCGCGCGGCACGCCGCTGGTGTGGGCGACGTCCTGGTACTTCACCGCCGGCTTCAGCACCATGCCGGCCGAGAACTGGTCGACCATGCCGCGCTGGATCTCCTGCCACGGCGTCTGATGCTTGGGATAGTGATAGCCGCCATTGCCTTCCAGCGCGGCGCGCCGCTTGGCGATCTCCTCGTCGCTGACGAGAATGTTGGCCGTGCCCTTCTTCAGGTCGATGCGGACGCGGTCGCCGGTCTTCAGCAGCGCAAGGCCGCCGCCGATCGCGGCTTCCGGCGAGGCGTTGAGGATCGACGGCGAACCGGACGTGCCGGACTGGCGGCCGTCACCGATACAGGCCAGCGAATGGATGCCCTTCTTGATGAGGTAGGCCGGCGGCTGCATGTTGACCACCTCGGCGCCGCCCGGATAGCCGACCGGACCGGCGCCGCGCATGAACAGGATCGTGTGCTCGTCGATGCCCTGCGCCGGATCATCGATGCGGGCGTGGTAGTCCTCCGGCCCGTCGAAGACCATGGCGTTGCCCTCGAAGGCCTCGGGGTCGTTCGGGTTGGAGAGATAGCGCTCGCGGAATTCCGGCGAGATGCCGCTGGTCTTCATGATGGCGGAATCGAACAGGTTGCCCTTGAGATTGATGAAGCCGGCATTGGCCTTGAGCGGCTTGTCGGCGCTGCGGATGACCTCGTGGTTCTCGTTGACGGCATCCCGGCAATTGTCGCCCATCGACTTGCCGTTGGCGGTGATCGCATCGGGATGCGGCAGCAGGCCGCCCTTCATCAGTTCGGCGACGACCGCCGGCACGCCGCCGGCATGGTGATAGTCCTCGCCAAGATATTCGCCGGTCGGCTGCAGGTTGACGAGCAGCGGGACGTTGAGGCCGATCTTCTGCCAGTCGTCATTGTCGAGCGGCACGCCGAGATGGCGGGCGATGGCGTTGAGGTGGATCGGCGCATTGGTGGAGCCGCCGATGGCCGAGTTGACGACAATGGCATTCTCGAAGGCCTGGCGCGTCATGATGTCGGACGGCTTCAGGTCCTCATGCACCATGTCGACGATGCGCTTGCCGGTCTCGTAGGCGATCTGGCCGCGCTCGCGATAGGGCGCCGGAATGGCGGCCGAACCGGGGAGCTGCATGCCGAGCGCCTCGGCCAGCGAGTTCATGGTGGTGGCGGTGCCCATGGTGTTGCAATAGCCGGTCGACGGCGCCGAGGAAGCGACGATGTCCATGAACTCGTCATAGTTGATCTCGCCGGCAGACAGGCGCTGGCGCGATTCCCAGACGATGGTGCCGGAACCGGTGCGCTTGCCCTTGTGCCAGCCATTGAGCATCGGACCGACCGACAGCGCGATGGCCGGGATGTTGACGGTGGCCGCCGCCATCAGCAACGCGGGCGTGGTCTTGTCGCAGCCGATGGTGAGCACGACGCCGTCGAGCGGATAACCGTAGAGCACCTCGACGAGGCTGAGATAGGCAAGGTTGCGGTCGAGCGCGGCGGTCGGGCGCTTGCCGGTCTCCTGGATCGGATGGCACGGGAACTCGAAGGGGATGCCGCCCATCGAGACGATGCCTTCGCGCACGCGCTTGGCAAGCTCCAGGTGGTGGCGGTTGCAGGGCGAAAGATCGGAACCGGTCTGCGCGATGCCGATCAGCGGCTTGCCCGACATCAGCTCGGCGCGCGTCAGGCCATAGTTCAGATAACGCTCGAGATAGAGCGCCGTCATGCCTGGATTGTCGGGGTTGTCGAACCACTCCTGCGAGCGAAATTTCTTCTTCCTGGTGGGGGCGCCTGCCATGGTGGTCTCCGTATTTGTATGACAAATCGATAGGACAACGCGCGAGCGCAAGCAAGAGGCAGACGCAGCCGGGACCCGGACTTTGGTGCGATAGACTTGTTAGAGGCCGCGCGCTACGACCAATCGATAACAGCAATCCGGGAGGGTTTGATGGCTTTGGTGATCGAAGGCGAGGAGCGGATCGCCGCACCCGTCAAAAAAGTGTGGGAAGCCCTCAACGACCCGGAGATCCTGAAAGAAGCCATTCCGGGCTGCCAGAGCCTCGAGAAGAATTCGGACACCGAGATGGCGGCGACCGTGGTGCTGAAGATCGGGCCGATCAAGGCGACCTTCAACGGCGAAGTGACGCTGAAGAACCTCAAGCCGCCGCATTCCTACACCATCCAGGGCGAAGGCAAGGGTGGCATTGCCGGTTTCGCCAAGGGCGGCGCCGACGTGACGCTGACCGAGGACGGGCCGGATGCGACGGTGCTCAAATACGCCGCCAAGGCCGAGGTCGGCGGCAAGATCGCGCAGCTCGGCAGCCGGCTGATCCAGTCGACATCGAAGAAGCTCGCGGGGCAGTTCTTCTCGACGTTCGGCGAGAAGGTCGGCGCCTGACCCTTCCTTCGAGGGTTATTCGAACACGATGCTCGGCACGGCGGCTTCGGCCGCGCCGCGCTCTTCCTGGACCCGATCCCAAACCTTCGAGGCGATGTCGCGATAGATTTTCGCCTCGGCGCCCTCCGGCTTGGAGGCGACGACCGGAGCGCCGGCGTCCGAGCTTTCGCGGATGCCCATTTCCAGCGGCACCTCGCCAAGGAAGGTGACGCCGAGGCGCTCGGCCTCGCGCCGCGCGCCGCCATGGCCGAAGATGTCGTAGCGCTTGCCGGTGTCGGGCGCGAGGAAGTAGCTCATGTTCTCGACGATGCCGAGCAACGGCACGTCGACCTTCTTGAACATGTTGAGGCCCTTGCGCGCGTCTATCAGCGCCAGATCCTGCGGCGTCGAGACGATGACGGCGCCGGCGAGCGGCACCTGCTGCGCCATGGTGAGTTGGGCGTCGCCGGTGCCGGGCGGCATATCGACCACCAGCACGTCGAGCGGACCCCATTCGACCTCGCGCAGCATCTGCGTCAGCGCCGACATCACCATCGGGCCGCGCCAGATCATCGGCGTCTCCTCATCGACGAGGAAGCCCATCGACATGACCTTCAGGCCGTAATTCTGCATCGGCTTCAGGATCTTGCCGTCGACGGTCTGGGGCCGGCCATGGATGTTGAGCAGCCGCGGCATCGACGGGCCGTAGATGTCGGCGTCGAGCACGCCGACCTTCAGCCCGTTGGCCGCAAGGCCGAGCGCCAGGTTGACGGCCGTGGTCGACTTGCCGACGCCGCCCTTGCCGGAAGCGACCGCGATGATGGCGTCGATGCCAGGCACGCCGCGCCGGCCGTGGCTTTGCGAGGCGGGCGCGTGCGGCGCGGGACGCGCTGGCTGCGGTGCGGCGGGGCGCGGAGCAGCCGGGCGCGCCGGAACCGGCGCTTCCATGCCGCCGCCCTTCTTCTCGGCCGTCAGCGCGACGACGGCGCTGGCGACGCCGGGCATGGCCTTCACCGCGCGCTCGGCCGCGGCGCGCAGCGGCTCCAGTTCCTGGGCGCGCGCGGCGGGAACGGTGATCGAGAAGAACACCTTGGAATCGGCGATGAATATCTCCGAGACCATGCCGAGATCGACGATGTTGCCGGTGAAGTCCGGCCCGTTCACCGTCTTCAGGCGCTCGATGACGGATTCCTTGGTAATGGACATGAGCTTTTTCCCGAGCGTTTGCCGGGTCAGATAATGCAGTTCCGGGCGAGAACCAAGCTTCGGAACGACATGTGCGGCGACATGCCTTCAAAAAACTTGCACGCGCCTGTCGGGTTTCGCAGGCGGCTTTCGTCTTCCGGACAGATGCATCCGACTGCACGAGCTGCAGTCGCCGGAAGACGGCGCAACCCTATCTTCCCGGTTTCCGGCGCGGCGGCCAAAACGGAGCAGCCGACAGAGAAAGGAGAAATCCATGCTCGCAAACAGCAACGCCACTGCTAATCTCGCGGTGAAGGACCTGGAGAGGGCCAAGGCTTTCTATGAGGGAACGCTCGGCCTCAAACAGGTCGACGACATGGGCGGCGAACTCGTCGTCTATAAATGCGGCGACACGCTCATCAACGTCTACCATTCGCAATTCGCCGGCACCAATAAGGCGACGGCGGTAACCTGGGCAGTCGGCGACCAGATCGAGCCGATCGTCGAATCCCTGAAATCGAAGGGCGTCACTTTCGAGCATTACGACATGCCGGGGCTGACGCTCGAGGGCGACATCCATGTCGGTCAAGGCATGAAGGTCGCCTGGTTCAAGGACCCCGACGGCAACATCCTGAACCTCGTTGGCGAATAGTGAGGCGGCCGTGATCCGGCCGCATCATGCGGCCAGTCGCGTCGCGAGATAGGTCAACGCCGAGATCGCCGCCGTCGCCGGCAGGGTGATCACCCAGGCGACGACGATGTTGCCGGCAATGCCCCAGCGCACGGCGGAGACCCGGCGGGCGGCGCCCACGCCGATGATGGCGCCGGTGATGGTGTGGGTGGTCGAGACCGGAACACCGAGCCAGGTGGCGGCGAAAAGCGTGATGGCGCCGCCGGTCTCGGCGCAGAAGCCCTGCATCGGGTTCAGCCGCGTGATCTTCGATCCCATCGTGTGCACGATGCGCCAGCCGCCGAGCAGCGTGCCCAGCGCCAGCGCCGACTGGCAGGTGAGGACCACCCACAGCGGCACGTAGAAGCTCTGGCCGAGCATGCCTTGCGAATAGAGCAGCACGGCGATGATGCCCATGGTCTTCTGCGCGTCGTTGCCGCCATGTCCCAGCGAATAGAGCGAGGCGGAAAAGAACTGCAGCACGCGAAACGTGTTGTCGACGGCGAATGGCGTCTGGCGCACGAACAGCCAGGAGACGATGAGAACCAGAACCAGCGCCAGCACAAATCCGGTCGCCGGCGAGAGCACGATCGCCGCGACCGTCTTGCCGAGCCCGGACCAGACGATGGCGCCGGTCCCGGCCTTGGCGACGCCGGCGCCGACCAGCCCGCCGATCAGCGCGTGCGAGCTGCTCGACGGAATGCCGGCGACCCAGGTGACGATGTTCCAGACGATGGCGCCGACAAGTGCCGAGAAGATCACCGATGGCGTGACGATGATGGCGTCGACAATGCCTTTTCCCACCGTCTCGGCGACATGCAGGCCGAAGAACAGGAAGGCGATGAAATTGAAGAAAGCCGCCCAGAACACCGCGTAATGCGGCCTGAGCACCCGGGTGGAGACGATGGTCGCGATCGAATTCGCGGCATCGTGCAGGCCGTTGAGGAAATCGAAGAACAGGGCCACGGCGACGAGGCCGATCAGCAGCGGAAAAGCGATCGTGGCGTCCATCGCCTACACGTTCTCGATCACGATGCCGCTGATCTCGTTGGCGACGTCCTCGAAGCGGTCGACAACCTTTTCCAGCTGGCTATAGATTTCCGAGCCGATCAGGTAAGCCATCGGGTCGCTGCCGCCGTGATGCCTGAACAGATCCTTGAGGCCCTGCTCGTGCAGGTCGTCGGCGCGGCCTTCGACGCGCATGACCTCCTCGGCGATGGCGTTGAGGCGCGCTGCGTTAGCGCCGACCTTGCCGAGCAGCGGGATCGCCTCCGCGACGAGCCGGGCAGCCTGGACGATGACGCCGCCCATTTCCCGCATCAGCGGGTCGAACTCCTTCACCTCGAACAGTTTCACCGTCTTGACAGTCTTGTGCATCATGTCGATGGCGTCATCCATCGATTGGATCAAATCCTTGATGTCGCCGCGATCGAAAGGGGTGATGAAGGAGCGCCTGACCGCAAGCAAGACCTCGGCGGTGATGCCGTCGGCCTCGTTTTCGAGATCGACGATTGTCTGGCACCAGCGGTCGATATCCTCGCCGCTGAGAAGGTGCTGAAGGGCTTCGGCGCCGCCGACCACAGTGCGCGAATGCCGCTCGAACAGATCGAAGAAACGATCCTCGCGCGGCAACAGCTTGCGAAACCAGCCCAGCATGTCGTCCTCCTTGCCTTCGCCTATCCCACATAGCGCCATGCGCGGCGCGGGAAAACAGATAGCCGGCTCAAAAATGTGGACGATATCCGATTGCGCGCGCGTCTTGCGTGCCAAGGCGATTTCCTCGACCTTGAGCTAAACTGTGTTGGATCGGATGGCATGATCGACAAACTGGAGTTCTTCCTCGCGCTGGCCAAGGAAGAGCATTTCGGCCGGGCGGCGGAGGTGTGCGGCGTCACCCAGCCGACGCTGTCGGCCGGCATCAAGCAGCTCGAGGAGCAGCTCGGCGTCATGCTGGTGCTGCGCGGCTCGCGGTTCCAGGGGCTGACGCCGGAAGGGACGCAGGTGCTGGGCTGGGCGCGCCGCATCGTCGGCGACACAAGGACGATGCGCGAGGAGATGCGGGCGGCGCGGCGCGGCCTCTCCGGCCGCATCCGCATCGCCGCCGTTCCCACGGCGCTGGCCATGGTGGCGCGGCTGACGACGCCGTTCCGCGAAAAACATCCTGGTGTCACCTTCTCGATCCTGTCGCGCACCTCGATCGAGGTTCTGACGCTGCTCGGCAATTTCGACGTCGATGCCGGCATTACCTATCTCGACAACGAGCCCCTCGGTCGCGTGACCAGCGTGCCGCTCTATGACGAGCGCTACCAGTTGATCACCGCGGTCGGGAACCCCTATTCCGACCGCGACAAAGTGACGTGGGCCGAGATCAGCCAGCTGCCGCTCTGCCTTTTGACGCCGGATATGCAGAACCGGCGCATCATCGACCAGCATCTGGCGGAAGCCGGCGTGCAGGTGAGGCCGACGCTGGAATCCAACTCGATGATCGTCCTGTTCTCGCATATCCGTACAGGCAAATGGTCGTCGATCATGCCACTCAACCTCGCGGAAACGTTCGGCTTTTCGGAGCCGATCCGGGCCATTCCAATCGTCGAGCCGGACGCCAGCCACACGGTCGGTCTGGTGGCGGCGCCGCGCGAGCCGCACACGCCGCTGGTGCAGGCGCTGCTGGACGAGGCGATGGCGCTGGCAGACGATTTCCGCCGTCATCGCTAGGCTAGAGAATGCAAGCCGCCGCTTTTTGATAGAAAATTTCTATCGATCAACGGGAGCGCTTTATTGATTTCGGAGGTTTCCTCTGATTTCGTAAGGACTTAGCGATATTGCGCCCTATGCATGTCGTTGCCCCGAAACCGCTCTATATCCTGGGGTGACATACATTGGCCGCCACGACCAGGGAGGGCGCTGCGTGACCATGCAGGCCGCAAGTACCGAGATCGCGTCGCGCACGGCGGCGATCATTGACGAGATGAAGGGCCTCGAAGGCCCCCTGCTGCCGATCCTGCACAGCATACAGGAAGAGTTCGGATACGTTCCGAAGGACGCGCTGCCGGTGATCGCCGACGGGCTGAACCTTTCCCGCGCCGAAGTGCATGGCGTGGTCAGCTTCTATCACGATTTCCGCGCCAAGCCCGCCGGACGGCATGTGCTCAAGCTCTGCCAGGCGGAAGCCTGCCAGTCGATGGGGTCGGATGTGGTCGCGGCCAAGGTCAAGCAGCTGCTCGGCATCGGTTTCCACGAGACCACGCGCGACGGATCGGTTACACTGGAGCCGGTCTACTGCCTCGGGCTTTGCGCCTGCTCGCCGTCGGCGATGCTCGACGGCGAAGTCATCGGCCGGCTCGATGACGAGAAGATCGGAGAGATCGTCGCGGAGGTGCGTTCATGATCCCGCGCATCTATATCCCCGCAGATTCCGGCGCGCTGGCGCTCGGCGCCGAGAAGGTCGCCAGGGCGATCGAGAAGGAGCTCAAGGAGCGCGGCGTCGAGGCCAAGATCGTGCGCAACGGTTCGCGCGGCGCCTATTTCCTCGAGCCAATGGTCGAAGTGGCGACCGACAAGGGCCGCGTCGCTTACGGGCCGGTCAAGCCGTCCGACGTCAAGAGCCTGTTCGACAGCGGCTTTCTCACCGGCGGCCATCACAAGCGCTGGCTGGGCGCGCCCGACAAGATCCCCTTCTTCGCCAAGCAGACTCGGCTGACCTTCGCACGCTGCGGCATCAACGACCCGCTGTCGCTCGATGCCTACAAGTCGCTGGGCGGCTTGCGCGGCCTGCAGAACGCCGTCGCGATGGCGCCGGCCGACGTCGTCAAGCAGGTGACCGAATCCGGCCTGCGCGGCCGAGGCGGCGCCGGCTTCCCGACCGGCATCAAGTGGAAGACGGTGCTGGATACGGCCGGCGACCAGAAATACATCGTCTGCAATGCCGACGAAGGCGACAGCGCCACTTTCGCCGACCGCATGATCATGGAAGGCGATCCCTTCGTGCTGATCGAAGGCATGGCGATCGCCGGCATCGCCACCGGCGCGACCAAGGGTTTCGTCTATATCCGCTCGGAATATCCGCATGCGGTGGGGACGATGAACAAGGCCGTCGCGATCGCCCGTAAGGCGGGCGTGCTGGGTCTCAACGTGCTGGGCTCGCCCAACGCCTTCGACATGGAGATCCGCGTCGGCGCCGGTGCCTATGTCTGCGGCGAGGAAACTTCGCTGCTCAACAGCCTCGAAGGCAAGCGCGGCGTGGTGCGCGCCAAGCCGCCGCTGCCGGCCATCCAGGGCTTGTTCGGCAAGCCGACGGTAATCAACAACGTGATCAGCCTGGCCTCGGTGCCTGTAATCATGGACAAGGGCGCCGCCTACTACAAGGATTTCGGCATGGGCCGCTCGCGCGGCACGATCCCGATCCAGATCGCCGGCAACGTCAAGCATGGTGGCCTGTTCGAGACGGCCTTCGGCCTGACGCTCGGCGAAATCGTCGACGATATCGGAGGCGGCACGGGTTCCGGGCGTCCCGTGAAGGCGGTGCAGGTCGGCGGGCCGCTCGGCGCCTATTTCCCGCGCGCCTTGTTCGACACGCCGTTCGACTATGAGGAATTCGCCAAGCGCGACGGCCTGATCGGCCATGCCGGTATCACCGTTTTCGACGACACGGCCGACATGCTGAAGCAGGCGCGCTTCGCCATGGAATTCTGCGCCATCGAAAGCTGCGGCAAGTGTACGCCCTGCCGCATCGGCTCGACGCGCGGCGTGGAGGTTCTGGACAAGGTCGCGGCCGGAATCGAGGCGGAGAAGAACCTCGCTTTGGTCACCGACCTCTGCAACACGATGAAGTTCGGATCGCTCTGCGCGCTGGGCGGCTTCACGCCCTATCCGGTGATGAGCTCGATCTCGCATTTCCCCGAGGATTTCAAGCCCGCGCCGGCGCGCGTGGCGGCTGAATAGGAGCTGGCAGATGAACATCAAGGCCGACTTCCCGACACTCATCCAGGAGATCGACTACGGAACGCCGGAGTCGAAAGCGACGAAGCAGGTCACCCTGACCGTCGATGGGCAGAGCATCACCGTGCCGGAAGGCACCTCGATCATGCGCGCGGCGATGGAAGGCGGGGTCGAGATCCCGAAGCTCTGCGCCACCGACATGCTGGATTCCTTCGGCTCCTGCCGCGTCTGCCTGGTCGAGATCGAAGGGCGCGGCGGCACGCCCGCCTCCTGCACGACGCCGGTCGGCGAAGGCATGGTGGTGCGCACGCAGTCGGACCGGCTCGCCGCCATCCGCCGCGGCGTCATGGAACTCTATGTCTCCGACCATCCGATGGGCTGGAACGAGAAGGCGGGAACCGGCGCCAGCGAGTTCGACGCGGTGGCGAAGTCCGTGGGTCTCACCGAGAACCGTTACGGCACCGAAGGCCGCAACCACGTCAAGGAAGATGGCGGCGTGGCGCCCGGCCATGGCTCGCTGGCGGTGGACTATATCGCGCGTGACGAATCCAATCCCTATTTCACCTATGACCCGGCGCAGTGCATCGTCTGCTCGCGCTGCGTGCGCGCCTGCGAAGAGGTGCAGGGCACCTTCGCGCTGACCATCGAGGGCCGCGGCTTCGAATCGCGCATGGTCGCCGGCATGCATGAGGATTTCATCGCTTCGGAATGCGTCTCCTGCGGTGCCTGCGTGCAGGCCTGCCCGACCGACGCGCTGCGCGAGAAGACGGTGCTGGAAAAAGGCATGCCGGAGCGCTCGGCTGTCACCACCTGCGCCTATTGCGGCGTCGGCTGCTCGTTCAAGGCCGAAGTGAAGGATGACGAGGTCATCCGCATGATGCCCTACAAGGACGGCAAGGCGAACCACGGCCATTCCTGCGTCAAGGGCCGTTTCGCCTATGGCTACGCCACACACAAGGACCGCATCCTGTCGCCGATGATCCGCGAGAAGATCACCGATCCCTGGCGCGAGGTGAGCTGGGAAGAGGCGATCGCCCACACGGCGAAGGAATTCCGCCGCATCCAGTATCAGTATGGACGCACGGCGATCGGCGGCATCACCTCCTCGCGCTGCACCAACGAGGAGACCTACCTCGTCCAGAAGCTGGTGCGGCAGGGCTTTCGCAACAACAATGTCGACACCTGCGCGCGCGTCTGCCACTCGCCGACCGGCTACGGTCTCGGCCAGACCTACGGCACCTCGGCCGGCACACAGGATTTCGATTCGGTCGAGTTCACCGACGTCGCCGTCATCATAGGCGCCAATCCGGCGTCCGCCCATCCGGTGTTCGCCTCGCGGCTGAAGAAGCGGCTGCGCCAGGGCGCCAAGCTGATCGTGCTCGATCCGCGCCGCACCGAGATGGTGAAATCGGCGCATATCGAGGCCGACTATCACCTGCCGCTGAAGCCCGGCACCAATGTGGCGGTGCTGACGGCGTTGGCGCATGTGATCGTCACCGAGGGCCTCTACAACGAAACCTTCGTGCGCGAGCGCTGCGACTGGGCCGAGTTCCAGGACTGGGCATCCTTCGTTGCGCTCCCGGAGAACAGCCCGGAGACGGTCGGCAAGCTGTCCGGAGTCGACCCGGAAGCCATCCGGGGTGCCGCGCGGCTCTATGCCAAGGGCGGCAACGGCGCGATCTATTACGGCCTCGGCGTCACCGAGCACAGCCAGGGCTCGACCACGGTGATGGCGATCGCCAACCTTGCCATGGCGACCGGCAATATCGGCCGTCCGGGTGTCGGCGTGAACCCGCTGCGCGGCCAGAACAATGTGCAGGGCTCCTGCGACATGGGCTCCTTCCCGCATGAGCTGCCCGGCTATCGCCACATCTCGGGCGATGCGGTGCGCGACATCTATGAGAGCCTGTGGGGCGTAAAGCTGGACGACGAGCCGGGCCTGCGCATCCCCAACATGCTGGACGCCGCCGTCGACGGCTCGTTCAAGGGTATCTACATCCAGGGCGAGGACATCCTGCAGTCCGACCCCGACACCAAGCATGTCGCCGGCGGCCTCGCCGCGATGGAATGCGTCGTCGTGCACGACCTCTTCCTCAACGAGACGGCCAACTACGCGCATGTCTTCCTGCCGGGCTCGACCTTCCTCGAGAAGGACGGCACCTTCACCAATGCCGAGCGCCGCATCAACATGGTGCGCAAGGTCATCGAGCCGAAGGCGCGCTACGCCGACTGGGAGGCGACGCAGGAGCTTGCCCGCGCCATCGGGCTCGACTGGAACTATACGCATCCGTCTGAGATCATGGACGAGATCGCCAAGACGACGCCGAGCTTCGCCGGCGTCTCGTTCGAGCTGCTTGACCGTGTCGGCTCGGTGCAGTGGCCCTGCAACGAGAAGGCGCCGCTCGGCACGCCGATCATGCATGTCGACGGCTTCGTGCGCGGCAAGGGCAAGTTCATCCGCACCGAATATGTCGCGACGGACGAGCGGACCGGCCCGCGCTATCCGCTGCTGCTCACCACCGGCCGCATCCTGTCGCAGTACAATGTCGGCGCGCAGACCAGGCGCACCGAGAACGTTGCGTGGCATGCGGAGGACCGGCTGGAGATCCATCCGCATGACGCCGAGGTTCGCGGCGTGCGCGAAGGCGACTGGGTACGGCTGGCGAGCCGCTCCGGCGAAACGACGCTGCGCGCGCTGATCACCGACCGCGTCTCGCCGGGCGTCGTCTACACGACCTTCCACCACCCGGACACGCAGGCCAATGTGATCACCACCGACTTCTCGGACTGGGCGACCAACTGTCCGGAATACAAGGTCACCGCCGTGCAGGTGGCGCCCTCCAACGGGCCGACCGACTGGCAGAAGGACTATAACGAGCAGGCCCGGCAGAGCCGCCGCATCGCACCACTGGCGGCGGCGGAGTAGTCCTTGGGCGCGCGGCGCAAAGCGACGACGCAAATATCGCGGCTCGCGCATCGCGCCGGCGGCACCGCTGCCGCGAACCGCATGGTGCCGGAAGAGACGCCGGTGGCGTTCTCCTTTGCCGGCACCACGCATGCGGTGATGATGGCGAGCCCCGCCGATTTCGAGGATTTCGCGCTCGGCTTCTCGCTGACCGAGGGCATCATCGCCGACCCGAAAGAAATCGAGGCGATCGAGGTCGAGGATCTCGGCGCCGGCATCGACATCCAGATCCGGCTGAAGGACCAGGCCAACACGCGCTTCCAGGCGAGGCGGCGCCGGCTGGCCGGACCGGTCGGCTGCGGCTTGTGCGGCATCGAGTCCATCGAGGAAGCGATGCGCTCGGTCGGCGCCGTTGGTGCGTCGCGGCTTACGCTTCAAGCGGAAGATATAACGAGCGCCGTCCGCCTGCTGTCGAAGCAGCAGCCGTTGCACACCGAGACCGGCGCGGTGCATGCCGCGGGCTTCTACGTCCCCGGCAAGGGCATCGTGATGGCGCGCGAGGATGTCGGCCGGCACAATGCGCTGGACAAGCTCGCCGGCGCGCTGGCCAAAGCCGGCATCGATGGCGCGAGCGGCGCTGTCGTGGTGACCTCGCGCGTCTCGGTCGAGATGGTGCAGAAGACGGCCGCCATCGGCGCTTCGATCATCATGGCGGTTTCGGCGCCGACGGCGCTTGCCATCCGCACGGCGGATACCGCCGGGATGACGCTGGTGGCGCTGGTGCGCGGCGATGATTTCGATATTTTTACCCACCCCGAACGGGTGGCTTCCGGAGTTGCCAAGCATGTCGCATGACGAAGACCACATCGCCAGCACCAGGGAAAAGCTGGTGCGCATGGCCAACCAGATCGCCACCTTCTTCCATTCGAAGCCGCGCGAGGAAGGCATTGCCGGGCTGGCGGAGCACATCAACAAGTTCTGGGAGCCACGGATGCGGCGGCAGCTTTTCGAGCTGCTCGACGGCGACGCTGAGGATTTCGACGAGCTGGTGATCGCGGCCTCGGCCAGGATCAAGCGGCCGATCTCCCCTGCGGAGGCCGACAGGAAGCTTGGAGTCACAGCCTTTCCGGCCGATATCGCCGCTTCGCAGGAATGATGTAGCGACCGGACGGCGCTATATTCCTTTCCGCTAAAGTTTAAGCTGCCGCTATCGGCACGGCTCTGCTATGGTTGGCGGCAGGAAGTCGTCTGGCCGGGCGGGGTAGTTCGCGTGAGGCCGATCGAGACCAGATACGCCCGTAGCGGGGATGTGCGGATCGCCTATCAGGTGATCGGCCAGGGCTCTTTCGATCTCGTCTTCGTACCGGGCTTCATCTCCAATCTCGACCTGCATTGGGAAGACGAGGGCTACAGCCGCCTCTTGAAACGGCTCTCCGCCTTCTCGCGGCTGATCCTGTTCGACAAGCGCGGCACCGGGCTTTCCGACCGCGTCGACACCCACCACCTGCCCAGCCTCGAGACCCGCATGGACGATGTCCGGGCGGTGATGGACGCCACCGGCAGCGGCCGCGCCGCTATCCTCGGCGCCTCGGAAGGCGCGCCGATGGCGATGCTGTTCGCCGCCACCTATCCGGAGCGGACGCGGGCGCTGGTGCTCTACGGCGGCTATGCGCATTTCCACAAATGGGTGATGCCGCCGGAATGCCTGGAAGCCTTCATCGAAACCGCGGAAACATCCTGGGGCACCGGCGCCACCTTGCCCAATTTCGCGCCGGGCCGGGTCGACGATACCCACTTCACTCAGTGGTGGGCCCGGTTCGAGCGGCTGTCGGCCAGCCCGACGGCCGCGGCAGCGCTTGCCCGCATGAATGCCGGCATCGACGTCCGCGACATGCTCGGGACGATCAGCGTGCCGACCTACCTGATCCATCGCCGCAACGACGCCCGTGTCGACCCCGACGCCAGCCGCTTCCTGGCCAGGAAGATCCCCGGCGCGCGCCTGGTCGAGATTTCGGGGCGCGACCACCCGATCTGGACCGGCGACGTCGATCGCGTGGCCGACCTGATCGAGGAATTCCTGACCGGGGAGCCGGCGGTGGCCGATGTGGAACGCGTGCTCGCGGCACTTCTGGTGACGCGTATCTACGACACCGCGCGGCTTGGCGATCGGTTGTGGAGCGAACGCAGCCTGCGCTTCCAGGAGAACTGGCGCATGCTGGTGGGGCGCCATGGCGGGCGCGTCGCCGGCACGCATGGCGAGCTGATGATCGCGCGCTTCGATGGCCCGGCGCGCGCCGTGCGCTGCGCGGCGCTGCTGCGCGAGGCGGCCCAGGAAATCGGCGTGGCAAGCGCGCAAGGGGTGCATGTCGGCGAGATCGAGGTACGCGGACCGCCGACGGGGCTGACAGCGCGTGTGGCCACCCAGCTTGCCGCCCATGCCGAGCGCGGCCACATCCTCTGCTCAAGGCTGGTCGCCGACCTGGCCGCGGGTTCGGGGCTGCATTTCACCGATGCCGGCCGCATCAGCCTCGACGAATTGGACGAGCCTATGGCGCTGGTGCAGGTGACGGCCGAACAGCATCTGGAGCCGGCCTGCCGTCCCAAGCCCAAGCCGGCCGAACCGGCAACGCTGACGGCTCGCGAGAGCGAGGTGGTGAGCCTGATCGCCGACGGCAAGAGCAATGCCGCGATCGCCGCCGAGCTCGACCTCAGCGAGCACACGGTCAAGCGCCATGTCGCCAACATACTGCTCAAGCTCGACCTGCCGTCGCGGGCGGCGGCAGCGGCATTCTCGGCCAGACATGCTGGCCCGGACGGGCCATGAGAGCCATGGCGCTTTCGGGCGAAGCGGTGGGGACGCCGTAAGAGGTATCAATTATCCCCATGCAGGCAGCCAGGAAGGCACTGCGGGGCCATGGAGAGACAAGATGCTGACCAAGACAAAGACGGTGGACGGCGCGGCGATCAAGAAGGCAATCGAGGGCCGTGACGGCAAGCTGCTGTCGAGCTTCTACACCGACGATGCGCTCGTGCGCGTGGTCGACCGCAACAACCCGCCGAGCAAGCCGCGCGAGATCCGCGGACGCGCGGCGATCAGCATCTTCTGGGACGATATCTGCAGCCGGGCGATGACCCACAAGGTCGACACCACCATCGCCGAGGGCGACAACCTCGCCTTCATGCAAGCCTGCGCCTATCCGGACGGCACGAAGGTGGTTTGCGCGGCGATGCTGGAGCTGAAGAACGGCCTGATCGCGCGGCAAACCGTCGTGCAGGCCTGGGACGAATAGTCGACTGCGGAACAAATCAAAACAATCGTGAGGGAGTACCGAGATGTTCAGCGCCAGATGGCAGATCGACGCCAGGTTCGGCTACAAGCAGACCGCACTTGAGCTGATGCGGAAATGGGAGCGCGAGATCGGCTCGCAGGTCGGGCTCGCCGATTTGAAATTCCGGCTCATGACGGGCTCGATCGGCGCCCGCGAAGCAACGATCGAATCCCACCACGAGGTCGAAAGCCTGGCCCAGCTGGAAGCGTTCTTCGCCAAGATCGCGAAGATCGAAGCGCACGCCAAGTGGGGCAAGGAGCTGGAGCCCTATGTGGTGTCGGGCACCAGCCAGTGGCAGATCTTCCGGATCGTGGAATAGTTGATTGTGAAATAGCCGAGGGCCGAAGAGGCAGCGGCGAACATGCCAGGAAGAGTGGCTGCGAGGCAGGCGGCCACTCGACGTCACCGGATCGACCCAAATCAGGAACCGGCCCGTCGGTCAGTCACGGCAGCCGCTTTGGCTGCCGTGCCATGGCTCTCCCGGGCCATGCCCCGCTGGTCCTTTCGGGCGAAGCGGCGGAGCCCGGATTGGTGCAATGTGCGCTTCCTGCACCATCCAACGCATCCGCCGATGAGGCGAGCAAACAAAGCAACACATGCGTCGCGTCGGCGCGCCATGGCGCTGGCGCAGTCAAGGGAGCAAACCAATGACCGACGAAGCCCATGCAAAACTGCGTGAAAGCCTGCGCGGGGAAGTGATCCTGCGCGACGATGCCGGCTATGACGAGGCCCGCAAGGTCTACAACGGCATGATCGAAAAGCGCCCGTTGCTGATTGCGCGCTGTGCCGACGTCGCCGACGTGATCACCGCCGTGAAATACGCGCGCGACAACGACCTGCTGATCGCCGTGCGCGGCGGAGGCCACAACGGCGCCGGATTGGGAATTTGCGACAACGGCCTCGTCATCGACCTGTCGATGATGAAGGGGGTCCATGTCGATCCAAAAACACGCACCGTCAGGGTCGGGCCCGGCTGCAATTCAGGCGACGTGGACCATGCCACCCATCCTTTCGGGCTCGCCGTTCCGGCCGGCATCGTCTCGACCACCGGCGTTGCCGGTCTGACCCTCGGCGGCGGGACAGGCTATCTCACGCGCAGATATGGTCTCACCATCGACAATCTGGTCGAGGCCGATCTGGTGCTGGCCGACGGCAAAGTGGTGACCGCCAGCAAAGCCGAGAACCCCGATTTGTTCTGGGCGCTCCGCGGCGGCGGCGGCAATTTCGGCGTCGTGACCAGCTTCCTGTTCCAGGCCCATCCCGTGAACATGATCTTCGGCGGCCCGGTGTTCTGGGAAGCCAAGGATGCCATGGCCGTCATGCAGACCTATCGCGACTATCTGCCGGAGGCGCCGGAGGATCTCGGCGCCTTTGTCGGTCTGAAGACCGTTCCTTCGACCGATCCCTTCCCGCGCGAATATTGGGGCAAGCGCGCCTGCGCCATCATCTCCTGCTACAACGGCACCGAGGAGGACGGGCGCAAGGCCATGGCGCCGCTGCTGGACAATCTGCCGCCGCCGATCTTCAACTGGATGGGCGTGATGCCGTTCCCGGCCTTACAGGCAATGTTCGACCCGCTGCTTCCGAAGGGCCTGCAATGGTACTGGAAGGGCGATTTCGTCAGGTCGCTTCCCGATGAAGCCATCGCCACCCATATCGCGCAGGCCGCCGAAGCGCCGAGCGAATTGTCTCTCATGCATCTTTACCCGATCGACGGCGCCGTTCGCCGCGTCGGCAAGAACGAGACGGCATGGAATGCGCGCGACGCGACCTGGTCGATGGTCATCGCCGCCATCGATCCCGATCCGGCCAAGGCCGCCGATCTCACCAAATGGGCCAAGAACTACTGGGCGAGCATCCATCCCCATAACGGCGAAGGCGGCTACGTGAATTTCATGATGGAGGACGAAGGAGAAGCGCGCGTGCAGGCGAGCTATGGCGCGAACTACGAGCGGCTTAGCCAGGTGAAGCGCATCTACGACCCGTTCAACATCTTTAGGGTCAACCAGAACATCAAGCCCGCGGCATCAGAGATGCAGGGAAGGACGGCCGCATAAAGCAGATCTTACGGACTGAGGGATCGAGGTCGGATTGCCAACCGATTTTGCGGAGGGCAAATCGGGCAATCCGACCTCTCCACAAGGAGCCTAGCCGTGCGCCACCATGACGTGGCGGACGGCGGTGTAATCCTCCAGCGCGTAGAGCGACATGTCCTTGCCGTAGCCGGACTGTTTCAAGCCGCCATGCGGCATCTCGTTGGTCAGCATGAAGTGCGTGTTGATCCAGGTGCAGCCATATTGCAGACGGGCGGCGGTCGCCATGGCGCGCGCGACGTCCTTGGTCCACACCGACGAAGCAAGGCCGTAGTCGCTGTCGTTCGCCCAATTCACCGCCTCGTCGACATCCGAGAAGCGGGTGATGGAGACGACCGGGCCGAACACCTCGCGGCGCACGATCTCGTCTTCCTGCAGCGCTCCGGCGACGACCGTCGGCTGGTAGTAGAAGCCGGAGCCTTCGCCGGGCTTGCCCCCGGTGGTGATCTCGATGTGCTTCAATTCGGAAGCGCGCTCGACGAAGCTCGACACACGGTCGCGCTGGCGGCGCGAGATCAGCGGGCCGATCTCGTTCTCGGTGTCGTCAGGCTGGTTGTATTTGATGGTCGAGACGGCGGAAGAGAGGTCGGCAACCAGCTTGTCGTAGATCTTCTTGCCGGCATAGATGCGGCAGGCGGCGGTGCAATCCTGACCGGCATTGTAATAGCCGAAGGCGCGCAACCCGTTGACCACGGCGCCGAGGTCGGCGTCGTCGAAGACGATGACCGGCGCCTTGCCGCCGAGCTCAAGATGCGTGCGCTTGACCGATTTGGCGGCCGCCTGCAGCACCTTCTTGCCGGTGGCGACGTCGCCGGTGATCGAGATCATGTTGACCTTCGGATGGTTGATCAGCGTGTTGCCGACGCTGTCGCCGCGGCCGAGCACGACGTTGACCACGCCCTCGGGCAGGATCTCGGCGAGGATCTTCGCCAGCTTCAGCGATGTCAGCGGCGTCTGTTCGGACGGCTTGAAGACGACCGTGTTGCCGCCGCCGATCGCCGGCGCCAGCTTCCAGGCCATCATCATCAGCGGATAGTTCCAGGGCGCGATCGAAGCGACGATGCCGATAGGGTCGCGGCGCACCATCGAGGTGTGGCCAGCAATATATTCGCCGGCCACCTGACCGGGCATTGAGCGCACCGCGCCGGCGAAGAAGCGGTAGCAGTCGACGATCGCCGGGATCTCGTCATTGAGCACGGCATTGATCGGCTTGCCGCAGTTCAGCGCCTCGAGCGCCGCGAACTCCTTGGCTTCGGCCTCGATGCGATCGGCGATCTTGAGCAGATAGTTGGAACGCTGCGCCGGCGTCGTGCGCGACCAGCTGACGAAGGATCGCTCGGCGGCTGCCACGGCCGCTTCGATCTGCGCCGGGCTTGCTTCCGGCAGGTTGAGGATGGTTGCCCCGGTCTTTGGATTGAGGATCGGCTCCTCGGTTTCGGTGCCCTTCTCGAATTTCGAGCCGATCAGCATCTGGGTTTCCATTTGGTTTCTCCCTGATTAGGAGCGAATAGGGAGTAGCAAATAACGAATAGGGAGATCGACAGCCGAACCCTACTCGCTACTCGCTATTCGCTACTCGCTGTTTTCATTTTCCACTCCCCGCGATCTGGTCGCCGTCGCGGGTCAGGTAATAGGCAAGCAAGATCGGCAGCAGCGTCACCAGCACGACGACCATGGCAACGACATTGGTGACCGGGCGCTGGCGCGGGCGGATCAGTTCCTCCAGCATCCAGATCGGCACGGTCTGCTGCTGGCCGGCGGTGAAGGTGGTGACGATGACCTCGTCGAAGGACAGCGCGAAGGCGAGCATGCCGCCGGCAAGCAGAGCGGTCGCGATGTTGGGCAGCACGACGTGCCGGAAGGTCTGAAAGCCATCGGCGCCGAGATCCATCGAGGCCTCGATCATCGAGCCTGAGGTGCGGCGGAAACGGGCGACGGCATTGTTGTAGACGACGACCACGCAGAAGGTCGCGTGGCCGAGCACAATCGTCCAGAACGAGAAAGGGATATCGGCCAGCGAAAAGGCCGAGCGCAGCGCGATGCCGGTGATGATGCCGGGCAGCGCGATCGGCAGGATGACCAAGAGCGAGATCGCCTCGCGGCCGAAGAAGCGCGTCTGTGAGACGGCGGCGGCGCAGAGCGTGCCGAGCACCAGGGCGATCGCCGTCGAGATGGCGGCGACGCGCACCGACAGCGACAGCGCATCCCAGACGTCGGGCCGGTTCCAGGTGACGGCGAACCATTGCGTGGTGAGGCCCGGCGGCGGCCAGACGAAGCTCTTCTCTTCAGTCGTGAAGGCATAGACGAAGATCAGCAGGATCGGCAGGTGCAGGAAGAGCAGGCCGCAGGCGGCGGCGATCTTCAGGCCGAGCGGGGCACGTTGGCCACGATCAGAGCGCATCGAAAGCCCCCATGCGCTTGGCGCCCCAGAGGTAGAAGCCCATGATGACGATGGGCACCACGGTGAAGGCTGCCGCGAGCGGAATGTTGCCGGCGGTGCCCTGCTGCGAATAGACGGCCTGGCCGATGAAAAGGCGCGAGGTGCCGATGATCTGCGGGATGATGTAGTCGCCCAAGGTCAGCGAGAAGGTGAAGATCGAGCCGGCGACGATGCCGGGCAGCGCCAGCGGGAACAGCACGTTGCGGAAGGTCTGCCAAGGCGAGGCGCCGAGATCGGACGAAGCCTCGACGAGGTTGCCGGGCACGCGCTCGAGCGCCGCCTGGACGGGCAGGATCATGAAAGGCAGCCAGACATAGACGAAGACGATGAAGGTGCCGGTGAAGGAGACCGACAGCGAGTTGCCGCCGACGATCGGCAGCGACAGCCAGCCGTCGAGCAGCCACAAAAGGTTCAGCTTGGCGAGCAGCCAGGTGAGGATGCCTTCCTTGGCGAGGATCAGCTTCCAGGCGTAGATCTTGACCAGATAGCTCGACCACAGCGGCAGCATGACGCCGAGATAGAACAGCGCCTTCCAGCGGCCGCGTGCGTATCGCGCCGCGTAATAGGCGATGGGGAAGGCGATGATCGCCGAGGCAAGCGTGACGAGCGCCGCCATCATCACCGTGCGCAGGATGATGTCGAGATTGGCGGCCTGCAGCAGATCGCCATAGGTCTTCAGCGTGAACTCGCGGTTGATGAGGCCGGAGAATTCGTCGATCGAGAAGAAGCTCTGCGCCAGCAGCGCGAAGAGCGAGCCGATATAGACGATGCCGAGCCACAGGAGCGGCGGGGCGAGCATCAGCGTGAGCAGGAATTTCGGCCGCCGCCAAAACAGGTCCGAGAGCGCGCCGCGCATGCCGCCGCTTCCGGGCAGGATGGCGGGGGTGGGGTTGGATTGAACAGCGGCGATGGTCATGGCGCCACCGCGGGTTCGCGGGGATTACCTGAAACGCCGCGTTCCTTCGCGCCCCCCTCTGTCCTGCCGGACATCTCCCCCCTTGGGGGGGAGATGTCCGGCAGGACAGAGGGGGGCGCCGTAGAG
>NZ_RZRX01000219.1:0-11129 GCF_003997405.1 Mesorhizobium sp. M2A.F.Ca.ET.042.01.1.1 | reverse complement strand
TCAGCATGTGCCCGGGTCAATCACAGAGATCGGATACAATGACACACGAGGGCAAAGACTGGTCCGCCGCCCAATATCTGAAGTTCGAGGACGAGCGCACGCGGCCCGCGCGCGATCTCGTGGCGCAGGTGCCGGTCGATTTTCCGCGCCGCGTCGTCGACATCGGCTGCGGGCCAGGAAATTCGACCGAGCTTCTGGTCGAGCGCTGGCCGGACGCGCAGGTCAGCGGCTTCGACACCTCGCCCGACATGATCGAGAAGGCGAGGGCGCGACTGCCCAATGTCAATTTCGAGCTGGCGGACGCCGCCAGATGGCAGCCCGAGCATCCCGTCGACGTCATCTTCGCCAATGCCGTCTTCCAGTGGCTGCCGGAGCATCCGGCGGTGTTCCAGCGTCTGATGGGGCTTCTGGCGCCGGGCGGCGCCTTGGCCGTGCAGATGCCGGACAATCTCGGCGAAGCCTCGCACCAGCTGATGCGCGAGACCGCGGCGGAAGTGCCGTTTGCGGCCAAGCTCAAGGGTGCGGCGCGCGGGCCGCTGCCGCCGGTGTCCTTCTACTATGACTTGTTGTCGCCGCTCGCCGACCGGCTCGACATCTGGCACACGATCTATAACCATCCGCTGGCCGACGCCGAAGCGATCGTCGAATGGGTCAAGTCGACGGGGCTGAAGCCCTTCCTCGATCCGCTCGACGCGGATGAGAAGAAGGTGTTCCTCGTCAGCTATACCGCCAAGATCGCCAAGGCCTATCCGAAGACGGCGAACGGCAAGGTGCTGTTGCGCTTCCCGCGTATCTTCATCGTCGCCAAGCGGGCTTGAGCATCCACCACCTGAATGCCAGCGCTGGTTGTCGAATTAAGCTGGAATAAACCGGGCAAATGCGACAAGTGTAGCGCCTCGCCTCGGCACCACTTGCCTCCCCTCGGACGGATTGGACATGCATCGCGTCATCATCAGCGGCATCGGCGCCGAAATCCCTGAACCCGTCATCACCAATGAGGAGCTGGTCGCAAGCTTCAACAGTTGGGTCGACACCGAGAATGCGCGCCGCGCCGACACCGGCGAGCCGCTTTTACAGAAATCGGACAGCGATTTCATCGTGCATGCCTCGGGGGTCAAGAGCCGTCATGTTATCGAGCGCGAGGGAATCCTCGATCCGACCCGCATGTCGCCGCGCATTCCGGCGCGGCCGGACGACGCGCTGTCATTGGAGGCGGAGTTCGGCATCGCCTCGGCCAGGAAGGCGCTTGCCCATGCAGGCGTCGATGGGTCGGACATCGACCTGGTGATCTGCTCGGCCTCGCACCATCAGCGGCCCTATCCGGCGATCGCCATCGAGATGCAGGAGGCACTGGGCACCAAGGGGGCCGGCTTCGACATGGGGCTTGGCTGCTCTTCGGCGGCAGCCGCGCTGCATGTCGCCGTCAATCTGGTGCGGGCGGGGGCGCACAAGCGCGTCCTGGTGTCGACGCCGGAGATCATCACCGGCCATCTCAACTTCCGCGACCGGCAGACGCATTTCATCTTCGGCGACGCCTCTGTCGCCATGGTCGTCGAGGGCCTGGCGCAAGGTGAGAAGCGGCCGGGGCGTTTCGAGGTGCTCGACACACGCACTTGGACGCAGATGTCGAACAACATCCGCACCAATCTCGGCTACTACACGCGCACCGCCCAGGAGGATCCTTACATGATCAACCTGGAAGGCAATCTCATCAAGCAGGTCGGCAACAAGGTGTTCAAGGAAGTCACCGTCGCCGGGCAGAAATTCATCGTCGAGTTCCTGGCCGAGCACGGGCTGACGCCGGAAGGCATCCGCCGCTTCTGGCTGCATCAGGCCAATGCGCGCATGAATGCGATGATCCTGAAATTGTCCTTCGGCCACGACGTCGACCATGACCGCGCGCCCATGGTGCTGGAGCGGCTCGGCAACACTGCCGGGGCCGGCGCGATCGTGGCGCTGTCGGAGAACCATGCCGATATGAAAGCCGGCGATTTCGGCCTGATCTGCGCCTTCGGCGCCGGTTATTCGATCGGCGGCGCCTTGCTGCGCATGCTTTGAGGATGCGGCTTTAAGCCGGCGCGAACGGCACCAGCATCGGCACGCGCCTGGCGTAGTCGTCATAGGCCGGGCCGAGCTCGCCGCGCAGGAAGCTTTCTTCCAGCCTCGCCTTGACGACGACGCCGACAAGCAGCAGCGCCGCGCCCGCGATACCCCATATCGTGCCTTTGACGGCCGCCGTGGCGAGGATCGACAGCAGCAGTCCGGTGTAGATCGGGTGACGGACCAGGCCATAGGGGCCGGTGTCGACGACGCGGTGATCGGCCTTGGCGGTGACGGTGGCCGACCACAGGCGACCGAGATGAAGGCGCGCCCACCAGGCGAAGGCGATGCCTATGGCGATCAGCGTAACGCAGATCCAGGCCTCGGTGAGCGTCGGCGTCCAGAGCCGCAGCCTGCCGACATAGCCGTGCGCCGGCACGAACAGCAGCACGGCGCCGGGCAGCCAAAGGACACGATAGCGCGCCTCCGACTTGAGATCGGCGCGCTTTTGCGCGGGATCCGCCCAGGCAGCGGCAAGGACCCAGGACACCACCCAGAACAGCCACAGCGCTGCGACAGCTTGCCCAACCTGCATGATCGAGCCTCCTCCCGATTATGCGCCTACCGTTTATGCCGGCGTCGCGGCGGCAATGCGACGTGTGGTGCGGCGGTGGCGGCGTTTTTGGTAATAACGTCGTGATCGCCATCAAGCGGCGTGATCGGATCATCAGCGCTTTCGACTGGACCGCATTCTTCGGCACCTTTAGACCAGCGGCATGCAGGAAACGAAGCTGGAACTTTTTCCCATGGCGGAACCGGCGGTTGACATCGTGCCGGGCCGCAAGCTCGCGGCCAAGGCAGCGGCGCTCTATGCCGCCCCGCACGATCATTTCGAGACGAGGGCAGTCGAGGAACTGCGGCTTGGCTTCGACGGTATCGCGGGCGACTTCCATGCGGGGGCAACGCGGCGTTCGGGCGGGCGCGAGCCCTGGTATCCGCGCGGCACCGAGATGCGCAACGAGCGGCAATTGTCGGTGGTCGCCGCCGATGAACTTGCCATTGTCGCGCAGCACATGGGCCTCGCGGAGATCAAGCCGGAGTGGATCGGCGCCAATCTCGTGGTCGAAGGCGTGCCGCATCTGTCGATGCTGCCGGCGGGCTCGCTGATGTTTTTCAAGGGTGGCGTGACGCTCAAGGTCGATGGCCAGAACAAGCCGTGCCGCTTTGCCGGACAGTCGATCGCCGAGCATGTCGGCGCCGTAGATACCGATGCCATCGCGCTGCTCTTTCCCAAGGAGGCGAAACGGCTGCGCGGCCTCGTCGCCTGGGTCGAGAAGCCGGGCGTCATCAGAGCCGGCGAGGAGATTTCCGTGCGGGTGCCGGAGCAGTGGATCTATTATTAAAGGCAGCCATGCCGCGCATGGTGGCATGGCTGACTGTCCGGGTTAGCTCTTCCGGTTCTTGTTGGCGCCTTGCGCCATCACCGAGACATCATCCCACTTTTCCCAGGTGGCGATGCGATTGGCGTATTCCTGCCTGATCATCGGCAGGCCGCCATCGCCGAAGAAGACCCTGAGCGGCGGCTCGGCGGCATCGACGATCGCCAGCATTGCCGGGCCGGTCGCTTGCGGATCGCCGGCGACCGAGCGGCTGCGGCGCTCCGCCATCGCCGCGCGGACCGGCTCATAGGCGTCCATCGGCTTGGAGACTTTGGCCGACGGCCCGGCCCAGTCGGTGGAGAAGCCGCCGGGCTCGACCAGGGTCACGTGGATGCCGAACTGGGCGACCTCCTGGCTGAGCGACTGGCTGAAGGCTTCCAGCGCCCATTTCGAGGCGTGGTAAAGGCCGATCGAGGCGAAGGCGTTGACGCCGCCGATCGACGAGATCTGGATGATGTGGCCGGAGCGCTGCGCCCGCATGATGGGCAGCGCTGCCTGCGTCACCCAAAGCGCGCCGAAGACGTTGGTCTCGATCTGGTCACGCGCTTCCTGCTCGGTGACTTCCTCGATGGCGCCGAAATGGCCGTAGCCGGCATTGTTGATGACGACGTCGATCCGGCCGAACCGCTTGTGCGCTTCGGCGATCGCGGCGTCGACCGCCTTTTTGTCGGTGACGTCGAGCTTCAGGGCGGCGATGTTGTCGCCATATTTCTCGACGAGATCGGCGAGCGTGCCGGCATCGCGGGCTGTGGCGGCGACGCGATCGCCGCGGGCGAGCGCGGCCTCGGCCCAGACGCGGCCAAAGCCCTTCGACGATCCGGTGATGAACCAAACCTTGCTTGTCATGATGTGCATTCCTTGCCCTTGGAGGGCCGTGAATTCTCTCGGAGGATAAGCGGAGGAATCTCCGCTTAAGGCATGTACGGCGCTGCCGGCGTTTTTCCAGATGCGTTCCGAGAAATAATCCGTGGGTCAGGGATAACGCACCGCACTCGACCAGGCGGGATCCTCATGCCTTTTCCAGTAGAGCGCCATCAACCTCTCGGTGATCGGACCGACCTTGCCGCCGCCGACAGGCGCGCCGTCGATCGTGGTGACCGGCATGATGCCGCCGGCGGTCGAGGTGATGAAGACCTCCTCGGCGCCTTTGAGAGCGGCGACGCCGACCGCTTCCGCTGTAACGGCAAGGCCGATTTCGGCGCACAGGTCGAAGACGGTGCGGCGCGTGATGCCGGGCAGCACGCCGACGGCGGGTGTCGACAGCTTGCCGCCCTTGACGCAGAAGACGTTGAAGCCCGGGCCTTCGGCGACATTGCCGTTGAAGTCGAGGATCAGCGCGGTGTCGGCGCCACGGTCATAGGCGTCGTAAAGGCCACGAACCAGATCGAGCCAATGGTAGTTCTTGATCGAGGGGTCGATCGAGGCCGGCGGAATGCGGACCTTGTCGCTGATCGCCACATGAAGGCCGGTGCGCAATTGCTCGGCATTGGCGACCGAGCCGAAGGGGACGGCGAAGGCCATGAAGCGGTTGATTGCCTGGCGCGGGTCGCGGCTGAAGGTGGGCGAGGCACCGCGCGTGCACAGCATCTCGACATAGGCCGCGCGATGGCCCGACAGCGCGACGCAATTGTGCAGGATCTCCGCAACGCCGTCGCGATCGAATGGGATCGTCATGCGCAGCTTCTCCAGCCCGCTGAAGAACCGCTCGAGATGCAGGTCGAGGCGGAAGAAGCGGCCGTCCCAGACATGGACCGTGTCGTAGGTGGCGTCGGAATGCAGAAATCCCCAGTCCAGCACCGAGATTTTGGCCTGCGACAACGGCAGATATTGCCCGTCGAGGAAGGCGACGCCGTCGGGATAGGCATGCGGGTCGATGTGGCGTTCGGAGAGAAAGGGTACCCGCTTGGCTGGCGTGGCGGCGGCCTGGCTCATTTCATTCCTCCCTCGATCGACGGCAAGGCAGGCTAGCTTCCGGTTGCGGATGAAGTAGAGCCAGGCAGAAGGCGCCGCTTGGCCTCACTCGTCCTCGTCGTCTTCCTCGAGCAGCCTTGTCGCGCGCCAGCGGGTGAGCACCGCGTTGGTCTCATCGATAACGAAGAAACGCGCCGAATCCCGGTCATAGCCTTCGGCGAGCAGCTTCTCGTAATCGGTGTGGGCATGGCGGACATGCGCGATGGTGGCCAGCCACACCGCGATCGTCGGCGGCAAGGTCTTCATATGCACCGAACCGGCATCGGCGCGGATCTTTTCCATATCGGCATAGGGCGCCAGCGGAAGAAGCGCGGTCAGCGCCTTGGCGATGGCGCGGCGGCGGCCGGTGGGAGCGCTCATTTGTCGTCGCGTCCGGCAATGGTCGCTTCGGGGAAAGCGTCGGTAGAGGCGTAGTAAGGCTTGATGTCGATAACCGGCGTGCCATCGAGCACATCGATGGCGTCGATCCCGATCCGTCCGGCCTCGATGTCGAGCGTGACGAGCTTCGCCACATGCAGGCCGACAGGATTCGGCCGGGCAGGGGAGCGCAGTGAGAAAACGCCTTTCGGTTCAGCTGCATGGCGAGGTTTCTGCACGATCAGATTGCGCGGCGCGTGATGGAGCCAGGACAGGATGACGACGTGGCTGGCGCGTTCCAGGTTTTGCAGTCCCGGGCGATAGGGCTCGTCGACCAGGACGGTTGCGGCCCGCCCGGATTCGCGGGCAGCGCGCATGTTCTTGGGGCAGTCCTCGCGCCTCGTCCAGGGCGAGACGATGCGGCCGATAAAGACGACATGGCCGTCCGGCCGCAACTCCGCCGGATCGGCCGCAAGCAGCGTTTCACCTTCGCGCGTCTCGAACATGCTCTTCACTCCGCGCAAGAACCCTCTGCCAGGCGCGGATCACGGCTGCGCCATTTTCTTGTCCGGAAGCGACGTAGCGCTTGCCAGGGTTCCAAAATCGACATAAACATATCTTTATATCTTTCAACGAGAGCCCGCCCATGCATGTCTCGCTCGACACAATGGTAGATATATTGAAGGCGGCGGCCGAATCCAGCCGGCTGCGCATCCTGGTGCTGCTTTCGCGCGGCGATCTCACCGTCTCCGACCTCACCGAGATACTCGGACAGTCGCAGCCCCGCGTCTCGCGCCATCTGAAGCTGTTGCTCGATGCCGGGCTGATCGGCCGCTACCAGGAAGGGTCCTGGGCCTTCTTCCGGCTGACCGATACGGAAAATTCGCGCGATTTCGTGCAGCGCCTCGTCTCCGGCATCAGCGAGGCCGATCCGCAAGTGGTGCGCGATCTGGAGCGGCTGGCGGCGGTGAAGCGTAAGCGGCAGGACCGGGCCGCCGAATATTTCTCCGAGAACGCCGCGAGCTGGGATCATATCCGCTCGCTGCATGTGCCGGACCGCGCGGTGGAGGCGGCGCTCATCAAGCTCGTCGGCAAGCGGCCGTTCCAGTCGATGCTCGACCTCGGCACCGGCACGGGCCGGCTGCTCGAAATCTTCGCGCCGCTCTACCGGCGCGGCGTCGGCATCGACATGTCGCGCGAGATGCTGACGGTGGCGCGCGCCAATCTCGACAAGGCCGGCATCGCCAATGCGCAGGTGCGCCAGGGCGATATTTTCTCGCCGCCGGTCGAGCGCAACGCCTTCGATCTCGTCACCATCCACCAGGTGCTGCATTATCTCGACGATCCCGCCCGCGCCATCGCCGAAGCGGCGCGGCTGCTCAGGCCATCGGGCCGGCTGATCGTCGTCGACTTCGCGCCGCACAATCTCGAATTCCTGCGCGATCAGCACGCCCATATGCGGCTGGGGTTCTCCGACCGCCAGATGTCCGATTGGTTCGCGGAGGCCGGACTCGACCTCGAGGACAGCCAGGAATTCGAGCCGCGCGGCGGCAACGAGGCAAGGCTCACCGTCAAGCTCTGGCTCGGCCGCGACCGCCGCCTGCAGATCGCAGACCCGTCCAACGATTCCTTGCCAGTGAGGGAAACAGCCTGATGAACCAGTTCCGCTTTTCCCGTCGCCCCGACATAGGCGAGAAGGTCAGCGTCTCGTTCGAGTTCTTTCCACCGAAGACCGACGAGATGGAAGCAAGGTTGTGGGATACGGTCACAAGGCTGGAGCCGCTCAAGCCGGAATTCGTCTCGGTGACCTACGGCGCCGGCGGCTCGACCCGCGAGCGCACGGCGCGCACCGTCAAGCGCATCCTCAACGAGACGACGCTGACGCCGGCGGCGCATATGACCTGCGTCGACGCCGCGCGCGACCAGGTCGACACGGTCATCCGCGAGTTCGTCGACTTCGGCGTCACCCGTTTCGTTGCGTTGCGCGGCGATCCGGCCGCAGGGGTCGGAACCGCTTATCGCCCGCATCCCGACGGCTACGCCAATGGCGCCGAGCTGGTTGGGGCGCTGAAGAGCGTCGGCGATTTCGACATCTCGGTCTCGGCCTATCCGGAAAAGCATCCGGAAAGCCCGGATTTCGCCACCGACATCGATATGCTGAAGCGCAAGGTCGACAATGGCGCGACGCGGGCGATCACGCAGTTCTTCTTCGACAACGATCTCTACGAGCGCTATGTCGAGCGGGCGCGCCGCGCCGGCATCTATATCCCGATCGTGCCGGGCATCCTGCCGGTGCATAATTTCACGCAGGTCGCCAATTTCTCCTCGCGTTGCGGGGCGCTGGTGCCGGCATGGCTGGCCGAGCGCTTCGAAGGGCTGGAGAACGACCCGCAGACGCATGCGCTGGTAGCTTCGGCCGTGGCGGCCGAGCAGGTGCTCGACCTCGTTGAGCGCGGCGTCGGCGACTTCCATTTCTACACGATGAACCGTGCCGACCTCGTCTTTGCCGTCTGCCACATGATCGGCATCCGCTCGCATGAGGCGGAGGCGAGCGGGTCGGCCGCGGCCTGAGGTCGGCGGAAATGGAAAAGGCCGGGTGGAAACCCGGCCTTTTCGAACTGTTGGACTATTCTCGGTGCTTGGTCTTCCCGGCTTTGGCGGGTCAGGGAAGAACACCTATGATCAGGGCACCGATGAATGCGAATGCGGCACAAATCATCAAAGCGTTGATCGGCCTCGTCAGTCCCATGCCATAGCCTCCTCTTCAGAGCTATGGCAGGAGTCTAGGGGCATTTGGGCCACAGGCAAGCGGAAAACGTGCTGCAATGCGACATGATTGTGGAATTTGCGACCCGGGATTTGCCGTTAGCCGTTGAAACTCTTCGGCAAAAGCCGGCTTCGCCGTTGTGAATAAATTGTGGCGGTGGTGTGGCATGACAGCGCTACCATTTGCCGAACAGCCGTCCGTCGATGGTGATGAGGCCCAATCCGATCAGCGTCATGCCGCCGATCTCGAACAGCGCCAGCCGCTCGCCGAGGAAGAGGAAACCGAGCAACACCGCGCTGACCGGGACGATCAAGGTGACCAGCGAGGCATTGGTGGCACCGGCCGAGGCGACGAGGTTGAAATAGAGGATATAGGCGAAGGCGGTGGACAAAAGCGCCAGGCCCAGCACCGCGGCCCAGACCGGCTGCGAGGCCGACAACAAGCCCGTCGGCCCATAGGCAATGAGCACGATGGGGATCATGATGATGGTCGAGGCGGTCAGCTGCCCGGTGGCGATGACTGGCGATGGCACGCCCTTGAAGCGGCGCGCGATCATCAAGGCGATCGCATAGGATACCGAAGCGCCGATCAGCGCGAATTTGGCCCAGACCGGCCCGCCGAGCCCGGCAACAAGGCCCGGACCGATCATGATCGCGGTGCCGGCGACACCGAGCGCGATGCCGGCCAGCTTGTTCCAGGACAGCTTCTCATCGATGGTGAGCGCATTGGCCAGGATCAGCGTCCAGAACGGCGTGGTGGCGTTGAGCACCGAGGCGACGCCGGCGCCGAGCTTAGTCTGGCCGGCGAAGATCAGCGAGAAGGGCACGACATTGTTGGTGAGCGCCAGCAGGAAGAACAGGCCGGCATGCGCGAAGGCGAGCCGGAACGAGGGGCCGCGGACCGCCAGATAGAGCTGAAGTGCGATGGCGGCGATGGCGACGCGGAACAGCACCAGCGCAAGCGGGTGGATCTCGGACACTGCAATGCGGGCAAAGAAGAACGAGCCGCCCCAGATTGCGCCGAGCAGGAGAAGCTGCCCCCAATCCTTGAGTGTCATCGGTCCGCGCGTCGGCGCGGCGGCGGCCGTAATCGACATGTCCTGTTCCTCCCCAGGCCGATCGCGATCTCGGCCTTCACACCTCACCAACCGATAATGCGTTCGCCGGCAAGGGCCACCCGAAACCTGACTGGTGGTTTAGCGTTGGCAGAATGTGCAACCGGCCGCGTCGGGTCGCCAGACACAGAACTGTTTTCTTTGGCGGCTAGCTAGGATTAATTGTGCGCGCTCCAGCCCCGAGGATTCGTCCATGCAGCGATTCGAAAATGCCCGCGATGCGGCACTGGCGCTTCGTCCCGACGATCCGGTCTATTGTTTCCGCCCGCAGGTGCTGAAGGCGGATGCCCTGCAGTTCATGGGCATGTTTCCCGGCAAGACCGCCTATGCGGTAAAGACCAATGGCGAGCAGATCGTGCTGAAGACATTGGTGGAGGCCGGCGTCAGCACCTTCGACGTCGCTTCGCCGGGAGAGTTCGCGGCCGTGCGCGCCGTCTCGGCGGATGCCGAGATGCTCTACATGCACCCGGTCAAGGCGCAGTCGGACATCAAGCTGGCGCTGGAGAAATACGGCATCCGAGTGATCTCGCTCGACCATGAGGACGAGATCACCAAGCTGACGCGCGTCGTGCGGGCGCTCGATCTCGACCCGGGCGCCATCACCGTCTTCGTGCGCATCCAGACCAAGGGCCATGCGGCTTACGAATTGTCGAAGAAATTCGGCGCTGGACCGGCCAATGCGGTCGAGCTTGCAGAGCGGCTGAACCGCACCGGCTACAAGGTTGGCCTCTGCTTCCATGTCGGCAGCCAGATCGAGGATCCCGACACCTATGAGCGGGCGCTGGCCTCGGCCGACTGGGTGCGCAACCGGCTGACCTTCGACATTGCCGGGCTCGATGTCGGCGGTGGGTTCCCCGCCGAATACGGGCACGATCCAAACCGCAAGCAGGTCGAGATGCCTTCGCTCGGCCAGCTGATGTCGCGGCTTGCCGGCGACCTGACGGAGTATCAGTTCGACCAGGTGCCGCTGGTGGCCGAGCCCGGACGCGTGATCGTGGCGAGGTGCCTGTCGCTGATTGTGCGGGTGCTGCTGCGCAAGGGCAAGCGGCTCTACATCAATGACGGCATCTGGGCTTCGCTGTCGGATTCATGGACCGGCAAGATCACCCTGCCGGCCCGCTTCATCCCCGATCCGGCGATCCGCACACGTAATGGCGACGAGAAAAACATCGTGCCGTTCAAGGTCTGCGGCGCGACCTGCGATTCCGTCGACATCCTGTCCAGGCCGTTCTGGCTGCCGGAAACGGTCGACACTGGCGACTGGATCGAGATCGGCCATATCGGCGCCTACTCGCTGTCGCTGAGGACCCGCTTCAACGGCTTTTACCCCGACACATTCGTCGAGGTGACGACGCCGTTCGACGAAGGCGACGCGCCGCAGGGGTTCGCGAGTTTGGAGACGATGGCGGATTAGCGAATAGGGAGTAGCCAATTCGAATAG
>NZ_RZRX01000218.1:0-11133 GCF_003997405.1 Mesorhizobium sp. M2A.F.Ca.ET.042.01.1.1 | reverse complement strand
GTTCCGGCTCGAGCCAGGACAGTTCCGCCGCATGCTCGTTGTTGAGCGCGAGGATGGCGGGCTCGTCGGCGGGCGAGACGCGTTCGATCGGCTGCAGTTCGCTGGTCATCGCCTTCAGGCTCTCGCGGCCGCGATCGTCGCCGCTACCTTGGCCTGGTCGGTCACCGTGTTGCGGTATTCGCGGTCGAGATCGGTGCCGCCCATGCCGACATTGGGATTGCGGTAGCGCATGGCGCTGGGCACATCCGCAAGGGCTGCAAAATGCATCTCGTTCAGCCCGGTCCGCTTGCGCACCTCGCCGATCGTATCGGGCGCCAGCGCGCCGCAGCCGAGGATGATGATGCGATCGCCCGCCAGACGCACGAGTCCGGCCAAAAGCTCGACGCCTTCGAGCGCCGTATCGCGCTGGCCGCTGGTCAGCACGCGGCCGACCTTGCAGCGGATCAGCGCCTCGAGCGCCTCGGCCGCATCGCGCGTCATGTCGAAGGCGCGGTGGCAGGTGACGTTGAGCGGACCGGCGGCCTCAACCAGCGCGCTCATGCGCGTCTCGTCGATGGCGCCGTCGGCGGTCAGGCAGCCGACGACGACACCGGCAACGCCGAGCTCGCGAAGCGCTTCGACATCGGCCAGCATCGAGCGGTATTCAGCCTCGCTGTAGAGGAAATCGCCACCGCGCGGCCGCACGATGACATGGAAGGGAATGGTCGCGCTTTCGAGCGCGGCGCGCACCGTGCCGAGGCTCGGTGTGATGCCGCCTTCGATCAGGCTGGCGCAGAGCTCGACCCGGTCGGCCCCGGCGGCTTGCGCGGCAAGCAGCCCGTCGATGCCTTCGACGCAGATTTCGATCAGGGGTTTTTGCGTGTCCGCCACTGGGTCCCATCCATGCTTTCGAGAAGTTGGGCTGCCCTAGCACCGGTCGCGCCGCCGCGAAAGCCGCAACCATCGGTCCAGCCATCAAGGTCGCTTGACAATGCATAACTGCAAAGTTATTGGTTATTCATAACTGATAGGTTATTGATTGACACGAGCCTGTCGGTGAAAGAGCCCGAGGAGACGGATGATGGAAGCAAGATTGAAGAACCCGGTGATGCTCATTCCTGGCGCGCTGCAGGCGCTGCTCGCGCTCGACAAGTCGACCGAGGCCGGCGACGTGCCCTATGTCACGCGCAAGCTCATTCATCTGCGCGCCAGCCAGATCAACGCCTGCGCCGTCTGCGTCGACATGCACGCGCGCGAGCTGAAGAAGGCAGGCGAGAAGGACGAGCGGATCTTCGCCGTGTCGGCATGGCGCGAGACGCCTTACTTCACAAATGCCGAACGCGCGGCGCTTGCGCTGACGGAAGCCGCGACGCGCCTGGCCGATCGTTCCGACGCGGTTCCCGACGACATCTGGGACGAGGCGGCGCGTCACTTTGACGACAAGGCGCTCGCCGCTTTGGTGATCCAGATCGCGCTGATCAACGCCTTCAACCGCCTGAACGCCACCACAAGGCAGCCCGTCGGCGCCTGGGGCTGAGCAACAACCGGCGACCGCTTCGAAGCGGACGCACGGCCGGCTACTGCTTCAGGATCGTGTTCTTGGCGCCTTGCTCGACCTGGTCGATCACCAGAAGCTTCACCGGATCGGTGCCGATATTGGTGGCCTGATGCCATTGGCCGATCATCTCGATGATGAAGTCACCTGATTTGAAGGTGTTGGCAGCGCCGGTCTCGACATTGGTGACCTTGAGCGTTCCCTGCTCGACATAGGCGTAGCGCGGGAAGGGGTGTTTATGGACCGGGAGCGTTGCGCCCGGCGCGATCTGGTAGGACGAGACCTGCACCTCGACGTTCTTTTGCGGCAGCGTGATCGGCTGGCCCGACGCGGTCGTTGTCTTCGACACCAGCGGTGTCACCACAACGGGCGTGTTCGAACTGTCCAGCGCATTCGCGCTGGTCGTGAAGAATGCCGCCGCCAAAAGCAGCGCCGATGCCGTGATGTTTCGCATGGTCTCCTCCAGTTGCGGCCAGCATCGCGCCGTGATCTTGCGCGCGCAAGCGTGCCGGAGAGCGATTATCGGTGGTGGCGAGGTTGCCGTTGTTTGCATGCTATGGAAAGCGCTGGTTCAGGAAGCTTCACGTACCTGCGGGGCATTCGCCATTGCCGAATGATAGCCCGCCCTAGCCAATCGGGAAGTGGCTTAAACCTCGGGATGATATTTGTCAGTCGCCCCGTTGCCCGTGCTTGCCCATATCGTCGATCCAGCGAGCTCGCTTCTTTTCGTCGGCGAAGGTGAGGCCATACAGGCTCTCACGAATAGGTTTGATTCCCGCAAAGCTCAGCATGCTTCGCTCGAAACCGCGCAATCCGTAGGCGCCAAAGTACCAACGATAGAGCAAGACCGGCATCCCCATGGTGACGACGATGCGAGCCGAACGGCCGGCGAGCAGTTGTTTCGGAAAACCTTCCTTTCCATATTCCATGGCAAAGCCTGGCCTGAAGATATGTTCAAGGAAACCTTTGAACAGTGCCGGCATGGTTCCATGCCAAAGTGGGAACAGAAAAACCCAGTGCTCGGCCCAGCGCATATCGTCCCGCGGTTGCACGAGGGCCGGCGGTAATGCTCCGGTCTCGAATTCCGCTTGTGTACGCATGAGCGAAAACTCGAGCGTCCCCACTTCGATGCGACGAACCTCGTGCCCGGCTGCTTTCGCAGCCTCGGCATAAGCGTCTGCCATCGCATGCAGCAAATGATGGCCAGCGGGGTCTGGATGGCCCTGTATGATCGCGATCCGCCTGGTCATTGGTCCCTACCTCACGCATTCAATCCTAGCGCGTTCTCCCAAAACGCCTCTTTGATCTTGCGCAAGCGCCTGAGGAGATCACCCTATCCGCCTCAGCATCGTCGAATGCGAGCTGAGTTCGGCCACGATGTCGCCGAAGGCGGAAGTCCGGTGAAACAAGGGGAATCCGCAAGCCTGCCGAGAGGACGCTGACCGAGGACGAAGCTCGCCTGTCTTAGTTTGTTCATCCGGCCGGTTTACAAGTGGCGCGCTCATCCAACGGAGTGTGCCATGCAAACCGATGTGTCGGATCTCGACCAGCTTCAGAGCGCCTACAAGGCCGCGGTGGAGGATTGGATAGCGGCGATCAGGGAGGAAGAGGAACTCGCATCCGTCAACCACTCGATAGCCGAGATCGACAAATGGGAAGCGGCCCACTTCAAGGAGGATGAGGTGCGCGACAGGGTTCTGGAATTGAAGAAGCAATACGAGGACGCTTTGCGCAAGGAACAGTTCGGCTTCTAGAGCAATGCCAGGAAAACTGCGTAGCGGTTTTCCGTCCGGCTTTTGATTTTACGCATGTCTCCCGAAACCGGTTCCCACTTTCGGGAGACATGCTTTAACGTTTCGCCGGCGCCGATTTGGGCGGTCTGAGCAGCAAAGCGAACGGCACCAGCACCGCCGTGGCTATCGCGCAGTAGAAAAACACATCGACATAGGCGAGCAGCGAAGCCTGGCGGCCGATCTCCTGGCCGATCCAGCCGACGGCCTGCTGCCTGGCCTCGACCAGCGGCGAACCTTCGGCGACGAAATGATCCGTTACCTGGCGAAGCGTCTGCTGATAGGTGTCGCTCGATTGCGCGGTGTGGCCGACCAGCACCGACTGGTGGAATTGGGCGTTCTGGGCAATCACCGTGTTGGACAGCGACACGCCGATGCTGCCGCCGATGTTGCGCGCGACATTGATCAGCGACGATGCCTGGTCGGTCTTCTGCGGCGGCAGACCGACATAGGCGGCGGTGGAGATCGGGATGAACAGGAACGGCAGGCCGATCATCATATAGACGCGGGCATAGGCGAAGAAGCTGAAGCTGGCGTCGGGCGTCAGCGAGGTCGTGTGCCAGAGCGCGACCGCGACCACCGACATGCCCAACATGATGAGATAGCGCGGCTGAACGATGCCGGCGGCAAAGCCCGAGATCGGCATCAGCATGAGCATGGCAATGCCCCCTGGCATCATCGAGAGGCCGGAGAGCGTGGCGGTGTAATCGAAGGTCGTCTGCTGCAACTGCGGCAAAAGCTGCGTGGTGCTAAAGAGCACCGCGCCCACCGCCATCATGACCAGGAAGGACATGCCGAACTGCCGGCTGAACAGCAAGCGGATGTCGACGATCGGATCGCGCCTTGTCCACTCCCACGGGACCAGCAGCAGGAACGACACGGCCGAGATCACGGCGAAGGTCGTGATGAAGGTCGAGGCGAACCAGTCGTTGCGCTGGCCTTCGTCGAGAAAGACTTCGAGGCAGCCGAGCGCCATCGCCACCAGGATGAAGCCAATCCAGTCGACTCTCAGCCCCTTGCTCAACCGCTCCCGGCGCTCGCGTTCGAGGATGTCGGGCTCGATCACCAGCCATTGCACGAGCGCCAGCGACATGATGCCGAACGGCACGTTGATGAAGAAGATCCAGTGCCAGGAGAAATTGTCGGTCAGCCAGCCGCCGATTGTCGGTCCGACCGTCGGCGCGACGATCACCGCGATGCCGTAGAGCGCAAAGGCCTGGGACCGCTTCTCCGGCGGAAAAGTATCGGCGAGGATCGATTGCTCGCTCGGCGCCATGCCGCCGCCGCCGAGCCCCTGCAGGATGCGGAAGGCGATCAGCGTCGGCAGATTGGGCGCCAGCCCGCAGAGCAGCGATGCAAATGTGAAGGTGGCGACGCAGATCATGTAATAGCGCTTGCGGCCGATGACGCTGGTCAGCCAGCCGCTGACCGGGATGATGACGGAGTTGGCGACGAGATAGGTGGTGATCACCCATGTGCTCTCGTCCATGCCGGCGGCCAGGCTGCCGGCGATGTTGCGCAGCGCGACATTGGCGATCGAGGTGTCCAGCACCAGCATGAAGGTCGCGATCGAGACGACGATCGCGATCAGCCAGGGGTTGCGCCCGCCGGCGGCGGAACGGCTTTCGTTGCCCTGGACTGTCGCGGCATCGCTCATCTGACCTTGACCGTCGGAACCACCGACATGCCGGGGCCGAGATAGACGCCGGGCGGCTGATCGAACACGATCTTGACCGGCACGCGCTGCACCACCTTGACGAAATTGCCGGTGGCGTTTTCGGCAGGCAGCAGGCTGAACGCCGTGCCGCTGCCGGCCTGGACGCTGTCGACCCGGCCATGGAAGGTCTTTTCGGGATAGGCGTCGATGGCGATGTCGACGGGTTGGCCCGGCCGCATCAGGTCGAGCTGTGTTTCCTTGAAATTGGCCTTCACCCAGACGTCGTTGGGCACGAACATCATCAGCACCTGGCCGGGCTGCGCATAGGTGCCTTTCGCCGCAGTGATGCTGGTGGCACGGCCGGCGACGGGCGCCGTGATGGTCGTGCGGGCGAGGGTGGTCTTGGCCTGGTTCTCGGCCGCCTCCGCCTGCCGAAGCTTGGCCTCGGCGCTCTTGCCTTGAGCCTGCAGAACCGCCAGCTGACTTTTCGCTGCCTCGGCATTGGCGTTGGCGGCGTCCAGCGCCGCCTGGTCCTGGCGCAAGGTCGAAGCGGCCTGCTGTGCCTGCTGCTGCGTAGCCGTGCCCTTGGCCAGGAGCTCGCGGTTGCGCTGGTCCTCGGACTTGGCGAATTCGAGCGCCGCCTGCGCCTGCGCCACCTGCTTGCCGGCGGCATCGATCTTGGCGTTCTGCGCCTGGGTCTGCGCCTGGACATTGGCGATCTCGGCCCGCGCCGCCGCCACGCCGGCTTCAGCCTGTTTGAGGGAGGCCTGATAATCGCTGTCGTCGATGCGCAGAAGCACCGCGCCGGCCTCGACCGGCTGGTTGTCGGTGACGGCGACATCGGTGATGCGCCCGGCAATTTCCGCTCCGACCGTCACGGTGCGGGCGTCGATGAAGGCGTCGTCGGTCCATTCATAGTGGCGCGCGTTGAGCCACCAGATGACCACCGCCGCGATCACCAGCAGGATGAGGATGGCGATGATCGCGGCTATGTAGGGATGGCGTCTGATGAGGCCCGGCTTGTTGGTGTCGGACGGACCGTCATTAGCGTGCGACTCTTGCGCGCGCGTATCGTCGGCGCGCTTGTTTTCCACGCGTTTTTCGTCGCCCGGCGGGCGTCGATCGGACCGGGGCCGAGCCCGCGTTTTCTCGGCGGGAGCGGTTTCGCGCTCTTTTCTTTCAGTTTTGGCGTCCAAGGCAACGGGTCCCAGATATCGTTGACCCCCTCGCAGCAGGGTCAACGAGCGTTTTCCGCAAAGGTTCCTGCCGCCGGGGGACTGGCCCGGTCGTCAGCCGGCCATCCAGCCGCCATCCACCATCAGGTTGGTGCCGGTGATGTAGCTCGCCATGTCGCTGGCGAGAAACAGCGCCGCGCCCGCCACGTCGTTCGGATGCCCGAGCCTTGGCCAGGGCGTGCGGCGGCGCGAATAGTCGAGCGCGTCCGGATCGTTGGCGACGCCCGGTTTGCCGGTGATGATCTTGCCCGGCGCGATGGCGTTGCACACGATCAGGTCGTCCGCGTGGTCGACCGCGATCTGCCGCGTCATCTGGACGATGCCGCCCTTGCTTACCGAATAGGGCAGGTCACCGGGGCAGGCGATCATGCCGTGCTGCGAGGAGATGTTGATGATGCGGCCGCGCACCTCGTTGACCGGCGCCTGGGTGAGCATCTGCGTGACGGCGCGTTTGTTGCAGTAGAAAGAACCCGTCAGATTGACGCCGATGACGCGGCTCCATTGTTCCGGCGTGGTCTCGACCAGGTTGGTGCTGGTGTAGATCGCGGCATTGTTGACCATCGCGTCGAGCCGACCGAAGCGATCGACGGTTGCGCCGACAAGCGTGTCGACGGCAGTCCACTCCGAGATGTCGGTCTCGAGGTAGATCGCGGTGCCGCCGGCCGCGCTGATCATGCCCACGGTACTCTCGCCACCTTCGATCGGCTGCTCCACCGTATCGGCAATGACGACGTTGGCGCCTTCGGCTGCGAATTTCAGCGCGATGGCGCGGCCGATGCCGGAGCTCGCTCCGGTGACGATGGCGGTTTTGTTGGCGAGCAGGGCCATGGTGTTCAGCGCTCCCGGGTGACGATCTTGCCTTGCGCCGGGCCGACCAGCCGCCCGTCGCGCACGATCTCGCGGCCGCGCAGGAAGACGTTGGTCAGCCGCGCTTTGACGGTCCAGCCGTCGAAAGGCGTGTAGCCCGCCCTCGACACCTGATCGGCGTTGGCGATGGTACTGGATCGGCGCGGGTCAAGGATAAGCAGATCGGCGTCATATCCGGCAGCGATGCGTCCCTTGCGCCGGCCGAGGCCGAAGCGCTCGGCCGGATTGCGCGAGCACATGCGCACCAGGTCGGGCAAGGCGATAAGCCCTTCGTCCACCAGCCTCAGCATGGTGGCAAGCAGCGTCTGCAATCCCGGCATGCCGCCCGGGATGTCGGCGAAAGCCGCGTAGCTCGCAGCCTTCTCGGCTGGTGCATGCGGGGCATGATCAGTGGCGACGATGTCGATCAGCCCGGCGCTCAGCGCGGCTCGTAGCGCATCGACATCGTGCGGCGAGCGCAAGGGTGGTGAAGCCTTCAGATTGGGGCCCTGCACCTCGTAATCCTGCGCCGTGAAGAACAGATTTTGCGGCGTCGTCTCGACGCTTGCGTCGGCCATGCCGCGCAGCCGGCTCCAGGTCTCGACGCCCAGTTCGGAGTTGATTTGGCGGACGTGGATCCTTGTCTCAGCCGATGCTGCGGCGACAAGCGCCCGGGAGATGCCGTTGGCTTCCGCCAGCGGCGGCCGGCTGTCCAGGAAGGCGGCGATGCTGCCGGAGCGATCGCGCGCCGGGCTGCCGGCCAGGATCGACTGGTCGCCGGGCGAGATACCGACCAGCGTATCGGCGCCGGCGAACGCCTTCAGCGCCTCGGCTACGCTGTCGGGCGTTGCAAACAGGAATCCGTCCGGCACGTCGGCGGTGAAGAGCTCGAACGAGACCGGCGCGTGGTCGAGCAGGCGAGGGATGGGTGGCAGATCGCGGCTGACCACGGCCTGCAGGCCAACATCGACATGGATGCGGCCTTCGGCTATCGCCATCTTGTCAGCGAGTTGCTCAGAGGTGGCCGTCCAAGGCTCGTCGGTCGGCATGTCGAGCACTGTGGTCACGCCACCGAGTGCTGCCGCGTGGGTGCCCGAGGAAAAGTCCTCCTTATGCGTCAGCCCAGGGTCGCGCAGATGCGCGTGCGCATCCACGAGACCGGGCAGCAGGAAACAGGCGGAGGCATCGATGACGGTTCTGGCTTCAGCGGCTTCCCCGGGTGCAATCAGCGCTGCGACCTGGCCCGCGGCGATACCGACATCGCAGCGGCTCAACCCCTCGGCGTTGACCACCGTTGCGCTGCGGATCAGCGTCTCGAACAAGTCGTTGCGCTCCCTCAGCCGCGCTGCTCGAAGCGGGCATGGTTGGCATGCCAGAAGCGCGCAATATCCTCGCGGCCCATGAAGGCGGCGCCGTCGCTTTGCTGGACATGCTCGATGACCTCGCGCAGGCCCGAGGCGCGGTTCGGCTGGCCCGTCCAGCGGGCGTGGATGCCGATGGTCAGCATGCGGCCGCCGGTCTCGTCGGCTTCGGAGAGCATATAGTCGATGGCCGAGCGGCAATCCTCGGCGAAGTCGCGCGGATTGCTGTAGCCGGGCGCCACAAGGTAGCGGCTGTCGTTGAGCGCCTTGGAGTAAGGAACGACCAGGATCTGCGTGTCCCGGTGGTCAAGGAAATAGGGCAGGTCGTCATTGCAGGGATCGGAGTGGTAGAGGAAGCCGCCTTCCTCGACCAGCAGGTCGCGGGTGTTGACGCTGGGCAGCGAGCGGCAATTCCAACCCGATGGGCGCTTCCCAAGCAGCTTTTCGTAGAGAGCAATCGCCTCGTGCAGATGGCGTTCTTCGTCACCTCGCTCCATCACCGTGTAGTCGATCCAGCGCAGGCCATGGCCCATCAGGTCGTGCCTTCGCGCTTTCATCCACTCGACCAGAGGCGGATTGCGCTCCAGCGCCACGGCGCAGGCAGAAAAGGTGACTGGAATGTCGTAGCGGTCGAACAGCCTGGCGAGGCGCCAGACGCCGGCACGGCTGCCATATTCGTAATGCGTCTCCGTGCCGAGGTCGCGCACCGGCATGCTGCCGGTGAGATTGTATTCGCCCCAATTGTCGTTGCGGCCGTCTTCCAGCCAGTTGTACTCCGACCCTTCCTCGTAGTTGAGCACGAGGTTGACGGCGAGCTTGACGCCGCCCGGCCAGGTGACGAAGGGCGGGTGCGGGCCGTAGCCGACAAAGTCGCGCGGCTGCTGCGCTTGCTGCGGATCGGTCGGCATCGGCTGGTCTCTCCTGATCTCGTTGGCTCAATTCTCGTTGGCAGCAATCCAATCCATGTAGGCGTGGAAGGCTTCCTTGCCGGGGCGCGGCCGCCATTCCGTGTCGCGCATGATGCGGGCGATGTCATAGGCGCCCCACATGCCGCCTTTCAGCGCCACGTCCTGGACGATATTGGCGTCTTCGCCCGGCGTCACCTCGGCCTTCAGTCCCGGCACGCGCTCCCGTGCCCAGCCGATGATCTCGCCGATGGTCTGGCTGGAACCGGAGCCGATATTGTAGTGGCGGTAGTTAAGGTGCCGAGCATCGATCAGCGCCAGGATCGCGGCGGCGACGTCGGTCGAGGCCACGTAATCGCCGACGGGTTCGAGGCTGTTCGGCCTGATCATTTCGCCTGCCAAGGCCATATGCGCGACGCGGTTCGGAACATGGCGGAAGTTGCGGCTCTCGGTGGCGCGGTCCATCGGGCCGTAGACGGAAGCAAGCCGCACAGACAGCGCCGAGAGGCCGAACAGGTCAGCATAGCGGTTGGTGACCATCTCGGAGGCGAATTTCGAGATGCCGTAGAGCGTCAGCGGCGCGACATAGCCGTCTTCCGGCAGCGGCTCTCTCGCCCAATCGGGCCCATTGTGGCGGTAGACGGAACCGGAACTGACATAGATGAAGCGCTTTAGGTTGGGATTCGTGCGCGCCCAGTCCAGCATGCGCACCGTGCCCATCAGATTGACGTCCACGATGCGCGCGGGGTCCTCGGCCTCCGGCTGGCGCTTGGCCTCCTTGGCGCTGCCGCGCGAGATCGGCGTGATCGTCGCGCCATGGACGATTGCCGTGATGCCTTGCCTGTCGAGCGTCGCGGACCAGGCCTCCGGGTCGAGGATGTCGGCGGAAATCACCGTCAGCCGCTCACGCACCGGGGCGAAGTGCCTTTCGGCGGCCGCGTCGAGGCCGGACCGGTCGAGGATCACGGCGCGGGCTTGCGGATCGCGATCCAGCCATGCGCGCGCGACCACGCTCATGACGAAGCCGGTGCCGCCGGTGACGAGCAGGGTCATGGGAACTCCTTTGGAAAGGTTTCGGGCTCAGCGCGTCGCATAGCCGCCGTCCACGAGCATGTCGGATCCGGTGACGAAGGACGCGTCAGAAGAAAGCAGGAAAGCCGCCGCCGCGGCGATCTCGTCCGGCTCGGCGATGCGGCCGAGCAGATGGGCAGGCCCGAGGCCGGCATTGGCCGCCTCGAAATCGGCGAACCGGCGCAGCAGGCGCGTCGTCGCGACCGCGCCGGGCGACAGGCTGTTGACGCGGATGTTATCGGCGGCGTGGTCGACGGCCATCGCCTTGGCGAGATGGATCAGGCCGGCCTTGGCGGCGCAATAGGCGACGGCGCGGGTGGTGGCGACACGGCCGAATTGCGAGCCGATGAAGACGATCGAGCCGCCGCCGCTCGCCACGATCAGCGGCACGGCGAACTTGCTCATCAGGAAAGCGCCGGTCAGGCCGACATCGATCTCGTGCCGCCAGGCGCTTTCGTCGAGATCGACAACGGTGGCGCTGGTCGAGGGCGCGGCGGCGTTGTGAACCAGCCCGTCGAGGCGGCCGTATCTTTTCTCGGCGAAGTCGACGGCTGATTTCGCGGAGTCAATGTTTGTCACGTCGCACTGGCAAGCGGCGGCGGCAGGTCCGAGCGCGCCAGCGAGTCTTGTTGCCGGCTCCAGATCGTAGTCGGCGCAGACGACCCTTGCGCCTTCGGCGATGCAGCGCCGGGCGATTGCCGCGCCGATGCCGCTCGCGGCGCCGGCGATCAGGA
>NZ_RZRX01000217.1:0-11181 GCF_003997405.1 Mesorhizobium sp. M2A.F.Ca.ET.042.01.1.1 | reverse complement strand
CCCGTAGAGCATCACTGCAAGGCCGAGCGAGGTGAGGAAGAAGCCCGGCCAATCGAATGGCTTCGCCTCGGAATCGCGGTCGCCCGGCACGAAGCGGGCAACCAGGGCAAGTCCGGCCAGCCCCAGCGGCGCGTTGATGAAGAAGTTCCAATGCCAGGAGAGATAGGTGGTGATGAAGCCGCCAAGCACCGGCCCGACCACCGGCGCGAACAAAGCCGGCCAGGTGATCAGCGCCGTCGCGGCGATCAATTCGGACTTCTCGGCGTTGCGCAGCACCAGGATGCGGCCGACCGGCGTCATCAGCGCGCTGCCAAGACCCTGCACGATGCGGGCGGCGACGAACTGGGTCAGGCTCTGCGAAAAGCCACAGGCGACCGAGGCCAGCGTGAACAGCGCGATCGCCAGGAGGAAAATATTGCGCGCGCCGAACCGGTCGGCAAGCCAGGCCGACAGCGGCACGAACACCGCCATGGTCAGCATATAGGCGGTGATGCCGATGCTCATCGCCACCGCCGGCACGCCGAAGGACTGCCCCATCTGCGGCAGCGAGGTCGAGATGATCGTCGAATCGAGCAATTGCATGAAGAAGGCGACCGCCACGATCAGCGCGACACGACGTGACTGACGCGCGGGATTTGCGGGGGACACGGCTGCGTTGTCGGGAATGCTGGTCATGACGCGGTGGTTGAACAGCATAAGCCCGCTCCAGTCCAGAGCTTATCCAACAAACTTCCGTGTCCCCGTTTCGCCTGTTATGGATGAGCCGGGGGTGGCCGAGGAAAACGCATGAAGCCTATCTATATCGACTACCTCAATGCTCTCGACATCGAAGCGCTTGCCATGACCGACGCCGAGATCATCGGCGCCGTCGAAGCCGGACTCGTCGCGCAGGGCAACGGCCAGACCGTTATCGAGCCGCGCGTCCATCTCGAGCCGGATCCCTCCTTCCACGGCCACTTCAACGTGCTGCGCGGCTATGTGGCGCCGCTCGACGCCGCCGGCGTGAAGATCGTCGGCGACTATGTCGACAATTACATGCACGGCCTGCCGTCGGAATTCGGCATCCTCAATCTTTTCGATCCGCGCACCGGCACGCCGCGCGCCATTCTCGACGCCACCGTCATCACCGACATGCGCACGGGCGCGGTCACCGCCATCGGCGCCAAGCATCTGGCGAAGAAGTCGTCCAAGGTGCTCGCCCATATCGGCGCGCGCGGCACCGCCTATTGGAACGTACGGCTGCTCGACCACCTCTTCGACTTCGACGAGATCCGCGTCCATTCGCGCAGGCCCGAAAGCCGTGACGCCTTCGCCGCGAAGCTCGCCGCCGACCTCGGCAAGCCGGTCCTGGCCGTGGCCAACTGGAAAAGCTGCGTCGAAGGCGCCGACATCGTCGTTGAGGCCTCGCGGCTGCCGGAGCCGCAGCCGCTGCTCAAGACCGAATGGATCAAGCGCGGCGCGCTGGTCGTGCCCTACGGCACGATGAGCGCGGTCGAGCTGTCGCTCACCGACATCATGCAGAAGATCGTCGTCGACGACTGGGGCCAGTGCAAGGGCGGCAAGTTCGGCTCGCTGCGCGCCCATGTCGAGACGGGACGGCTGAGCGAGGCGACTTTGCATGCCGAGCTCGGCCAGATCGCCGCCGGCCTGAAGCCGGGCCGGCAAAGCGATGGCGAGACGATCCTGTTCTGGCATCGCGGCCTCTCGCTCTCCGACATCGCGCTCGGCAAGGCCATGCTCGCCAAGGCCGGCGAAAACGGCATCGGCCAGAGGCTGCGCTTCGCATGACCCCGCTCGTTCTCACCGGCGCCGGCGTCAGCATCGAGGATGTGGTTGCCGCCGCGCGCAATGCCTGCAAGGTCGAGGTCACCCCTTCCGTCCTCGAAAAGCTCACCAAGGCGCGCCAAGTCCTCGATGCCGCCGCGGCCGGCGGCCAGCAGATCTACGGGCTGAACACCGGACTCGGCGCCAATCTTGTCACCGCGGTCGAAGGCGACGCGAGCGCTTTCCAGCGCCAGCTTCTCGACGGGCGTGGCGCCGCAGTCGGGGAAGCGTTGCCGATACAGACCGTGCGAGCGGTGATGTTTGCCCGCATCGCCATGCTTTCGGCCGGTGGCTCCGGTCTCTCGCCGCATGTGTTCACGGCACTCGTCGAAGCCCTCAATGCCGGCGTCCATCCGGTCATGCCGTCGCTGGGCTCGATCGGCGCCGGTGACCTGGTGATGATGACGGCGATCGCGCACACACTGATCGGTGAAGGTGACGCCGACTACCAGAGCCGTCGCATGCCCTCTGCCAAGGCGCTGATGATGGCGCGTCTGGCGCCGGTCAGTCTGGCGCCGAAGGACGGTCTGTCGCTAATCAATGCCTCGGCGGTTTCGGCTGGCGCCGGTGCGCTGGCGCTTGTCGACGTCCTGTCGGCGATGGAACAGCAGCAACAGGCCGGCGCGCTGACCATGGAGGCGCTCGGCGCAAACCGCACCATTCTGGACCCGCGCCTGCATGTAGCCCGCCCTGCGGCATGCCAGGCGCTGGCCGCAAAGACGCTGCGAGAGCTGCTCGCGCGCGACCATGAACCGGCGCCGACCACCATTCAGGATCCGCTCTCGATCCGCTGCATGCCCTCGATTCACGGCGCGCTGATCCAGGCGATCGATCACGCCAGGCTGGCGGTCGAGATCGAGTTGAACGCGGCCGCCGACAACCCGCTGGTGCTTGCGGAGGACGCGCTCGTGCTGTCGACTGGCAATTTCCATACCTCGTCGCTGGCGCTCGCTTTCGAGACGCTTGGCCTAGCGATTGCGCAATGCGCGGCAGCCTGCGCCGCCCGTTTCATCCAGCTCACCGGCTCCAGCCGCCACGGCCTGCCAAAATATCTGTCGCCGATCGGCGGCGCATCAGCTGGCTTCGTGCCGTTGCAGAAAACGGTCACGGCAATCCTCGCCGCCATCCGCCAGAAGGCCAATCCAGCAATGCTCGACTTCCTGCCGGTGTCAGAGGGCGTCGAGGATCACGCCACCCAGACACCACTCACCATCGCCAAATGTGGCGAGATGATCGTGCTGTGGCGGCGTCTGATCGCCTTGGAGCTGATGGCGGCGGCCCAGGCCGTGGACCTGCGCGAAGGGTTGGTGCTGGCGCCGGCAACCGGGGTGATCCACGCAGCGGTCCGCTCTCATGTCGCGACGCTCAAGGAAGACCGGCCTCTGGGGACCAGTGCCAACACACTCTACGCCGCGCTCGCCGACGGAACGTGGCGAGCCTAAAAGCATGTCTCCCGACAAGTGGGCCCTGTTTCGGGATAAAGACATGCTTAAAATTAGAAACTTAAAGCAGGACCTATCGCCGCCCGTTCAGGTCTTTCCGTCCACCTTCTTCATGAAGAGGGTGAGCTCGTCCGGATCCATGTGCACGATGTGCCTGTCTTCCGGATAGGCGCCGCTGTTGACGTCGGCGACATATTCGGAAAACGCCGCGATGCGCTCCTGCTGCAGCCGGTCATATTCGGCGGCGAAGTTCCGGTAGACTTTCGAGTGGCGCGGCATGTGACCGCGATTGGCGCCAAGGATATCCTCGGCGAACAGGTATTGGGCATCGCAGCCCGTGCCCGCGCCCATCGACAGCATGATCAACGACGTGCGCTCGGAGATCGCCTTCGCCACCTCAACCGGCACCACCTCGATCTCGGCGCCGATGGCGCCGGCGGCTTCCAACTGCTTGACCGCCTCGAACACCTGCATGGCGGTGTCCGCGGTCTTGCCGACGGCCTTGAAGCCACCGGTCCAGGTCGCGCGGGAGGGAATGAGGCCGACATGGCCGATCACCGGAATGGCATCGTCGGCCATGCGCTTGATCGTGGCATAGCCGGCGCTGCAATAGACGGCATCGGCGCCGGCCTTGTAGAGCCTGAAAGCCCAACGCAGGAAATCGTCCGCCGTGCCGATTTCGAAGAAATTCTCGCCGGGCATGGTGAAAAGGCTGGGCGCCGCGTCGCGATATTGCGGATTGAGCACCAGTTCCGGCGTCACCGAGACGATGTCCACCCCTGCCCGCTCGGCAGCCTCGGCCTCTTCCAGCGTCAGAACGCGCAGCATGGTCAATTGCCGCTTGCCCTTCATCGCGCGCAGATCGGCGACGGTCGGTCTCTTTCGGCTCATCGGACTTCGGTTCCCTCCATGTGTTGCGGCGCGTTGCTGTCAGCCGATATCGATCATCACCTTACCGGCCTCGATCCGGACCGGATAGGTTTTGAGGTTGACGCAGACCGGCGCGCCCTTGGCCTGGCCGGTCTTGTAGTTGAAGCGGCCATTGTGCTTGGGGCATTCGATGATGTCGTCCATCACCAGCCCGTCGGCGAGATGCGCCTTCTCATGCGTGCAGAACCCGTCGGTGGCGAAGAAAGCGTCGTCCGGCGAGCGGTAGATCGCGAAGCTGCGGCCGCCATGATCGAAGCGGATCACGTCCTCCTCGTCCACGTCATCGACCGCGCATGCTTCGACCCAGTCCGCCATCGTCCATCTCCGAGTTGCCGCGGCGCCTATTCGGCGGCCGCGGCCGTTATGTCGAGATCATGGAACTCGCCGCGATAGGGCTTGGCCGTCGGCGGCAATTCGCGCTTCAGGTAAAAGTCCTCGTATTTCAATTGTCGGAGCAGCACCGGCCAGACCTCGCGATAGGCGTGCCACATCGACGGGTTCGCCGCCGGCAGATCGTGCTTGATCAGCTCATGCAGCTTCGGCAGCGCATGGTAGGGCACCATCGGGAACATATGGTGCTCCACATGGTAGTTCATGTTCCAGTAGATGAACCGGCTGACCGGGTTCATGTAGACGGTGCGCGTGTTGAGCCGATGGTCGGTGACGTTGTCGGCGAGCCCGATATGCTGCAGCAGCCCCGTCAGCACCATGTGCCAGGTGCCGTAGAGGCGCGGCAGGCCGATCAGCACCAGCGGTATCCATGATTTAAGCGCGATGGCGACAGCGATCGTCGCTGCGTAAACCACCATGTGCCAGCGCGCCGCGATCACCGCCTTGTGCTGCTCCATCTGCGGTATGTAGCTCTTCTCGTCCTCCGACAATGTGCCGAAGGCCTGGCGCACCAGCGTCGGCAGCGAATAGCGGAAGTCGAGGATACCGGTGAAGGCCAGCGCCGCCTTGAGCAAATCCGGCGGCCGCATCACCGCAATCTCGGCGTCACGGCCGACGATGATGGTGTCGGTGTGATGGCGGGCATGGCTCCAGCGCCACTGCACCGGATTGCGCATCAGCATGAAGGAAGCGATGTGGTAGACGACATCGTTCATCCAGCGCGTGCGGAAGGCGGTGCCGTGGCCGCATTCGTGCCAGCGCGAGTCGCTCGACGAGCCGTAGAGCACGCCATAGACGAACAGGAACGGCACGACCCACCACGTGCCCCAGAACCAGACGATGCCGGCGGCCGAGCCCAGGATCGCGACGATCCAGATGTTGGTGTCGCGGATCGCCGGCCCGTCCGAGCGCTGCATCAATTCCTTCATGGTCTTGCGCGCCACGTCGGTGTGGTACCACTCGGCCGAGGCGAGCCCAGTCTCGATCGCCCGGCGCGTGCTTTCGCCGACAAGGCTGTAGTCGCGCTTGGTGCTGGAGGCCGCCGTCATCATCCCTCCCCGCAATCAAAGCCCGTTCGCACGGAATTTGCCGTCGAGGAATGTCTTCGCTCGCGGCACGTCATCCTCGGTCAGATGCTCGATGATCACCGGGATATTCGGATGCTTCTCGCTGAGCCGCTTGAGATAGAGGTCGTAGTTCAGCGCGCCCAGCCCCGGCGCCGGTAGCTCGATCTCGCCGACGCCGCGGAAGGTCAGTCCCTCATGCGCGTCCGCGTCGCCGATATCGGCATGCTTTTCGCTCTTGTCGCCGCCCGAACGCTTCACGTCCTTGGCATGCGCGATTTTGATCTTGTCGGTCAGCGTGTCGAACACCTGGTTCAGCACCTGGTCCATGCGGTCGATGTTGTGCGCCTCGAAATAGTTGGTCGGATCCATCAGCAGGCCAAGTCCGGGATGATCGACCTGCGCGAACATTTTCACCGTCTCCTCGACCGAGCCGACGACATTGTTGACATAGGTCTCGAGCAGGAACACCGCGCCGTGGTCGTAAGCCGTCCGGGCGAGGTCGGAGATCACCTTGCGGCATTCCTCGAAGCCTTCTTCGGTCTTGTTCTTGGGATGATGCACCCAGTCGGACTCGGTGTTGTAGGTGCCGGTCTCGGAGATCACGTAAGGGCTGCCGAAGTCGCGCGCGTTGCGTATGATCTCCTTGAGATAGGCAAGCCGCCTTTCCCGCTCTCCCTTGTCCGGATGGATGATGTTGGTGTAGCCGGACACGCAGCAGACCGGCAGGTTATGGTCGCGAAACGTGTCGCGCACCGTCCTCGCCTTGTCCTTGGTGATCTGCCCGGCCGACAGGTCGATATCCTTGAAATGCAGGTCGAGCTGCACGGTGTTGAAACCGAGCGCGCGGATGCGCCTTGCCGATTCCTCCAGCTCGTAGGGGAAATAGCCTGTGAAGATACCTGCCTGCATCATGAGGTGAAGTCCTCCGGGTAAGCGATTCAGTTGCCGCGTCTTTCGGCTGACTCAGTCGACGCGGATTTCGGACAGCTTGACGGTGCGGCCTTCGGCCATCGACCGGTAGCCGGCCTCGACCAGCGCCATGGTCTTGACGTTGTCGGCAACGGACAGCGCGGGCGCCGTGCCGGTCTTCAAGGCATATTGCAGTTGCTCCATGACGCCAATGAAGGCGTGCGGGAACCACATCGTCTCCCAGCTTGGGCTGATCCATTTGCCGCCCGTCGTCTCGGTCGAGGCATAGGCCAGCGTTGAGGCGACACCCTTCGGCCAGCCGATAGTGCCCTTGGCAACGCCCTTGGTGCCGTCGACGCGCCAGTTGATGTGCTGGTCGTCGTCATAGCCTTCCTGGCGTGGACCGGACCAGACATCCTCCAGCGATACCGCGAGCACGCCGGAAGGAAAGCGCAACGTCGACACGGTGATGCCGTCGGAATGGTCGAATTTCGTGCGAGGGTCCTTGCGCGTCAGCGTGGTGATCTCGTCCGGATCGCCGAACAGGAAGCGCAGCACGTCCAAGTGGTGCACGCTCATATTGGCGAGCGTCAGCCGGTCGTAACCGGCCAGGAAGGTCTGCCAATGCGGGATTGCGTGCATGTCGATCTCGGCAAAGACGATCTCCCCAAGCGCGCCGCTGTCGATGATCTGCTTCAACACGCGCATCGACTGGTCGTAGCGCATGTTCTGGTTGACCGAGAGGACCTTGCCGGAGGCAGCCGCCTCGTCGCGCAGCCTCACCGCTTCCTCGACCGAAAGCGCCAGCGGCTTCTGCGCCAAGACCGCCTTGATGTGCTTTTGCTTCAGCGCATGGCGGATCAGCGCCGGCTGCTGGTCGGGAGGAAAGGCGAGGTCGACGATCTCGACACGATCATCCTCGATCAATTGCTCCGGCGTGTCGTGGACGGTCGGGATATGCCAGCGATCCGCGACCTTCGCGGCATTCGCCTTGGTGCGGGAGGCGATCGCCACCACCGGAAAGCCGGCCTGCGCATAGGCGGCAAGATGGCATTCGGCCATGATCATGCCGGCGCCGATGCAGCCGATCCGGTAGTCCTTGACCCGGACCTTTACGTCCGGCTCGAAACCCGTGCTCGCCATCCATCCCTCCCGTCGAGGACTGGATATAACGCGATGGTCCAGGCCTCAGCCAAGGCCAGCGCCATCATTTCCCATCAGCGACAGCGATCGGCATGCACGCGCTCGTTAGGCTGGAATGACAAAGGCCGCGCCAGCCGGCGCGGCCTCGAAGATCGCCTGGCGGTCGCTACTGGACGGTTGCGACTTCAGCGGCGGCATTGTCGACGAAGCTCTTGTCGACCCATTTGCCGTAGTCGATGGAGCCTTTCAGGAGGCCGGCGCCGGCCATGAATTTCTCCTCGCCTTTCAAAGCGGCGATCGCATCGTCGGTGAGCCTCGGGTCCTGGTGGAACGCGCCGTCGGCATAGGTCTTGCGCACCGATTTCTCAGACGACTTGGTCGCTTCGACGAAGGTCTTGATGGTCTCCTCGGGATGAGCGTCGGCCCAGCGCGAAATCTCGATATCAACCTTCAGCAGCCGCTTGACCAGATCGGGATACTTCGCTGCGAAGGCGCCGTTGACCGAGATGACGTTCGGCACGTTCCATTCAGGATGCGTGCCCGTGTCGAACAGCACCCTCGCCTCGCCGGTGTCGACCAGCTTGGCGGCGGTCGAGTCGGTCTCGACGATGGCGTCGATGTCGCCGCGCAGCAGCGCCGGTCCGGACGCCTCGAAGGGCAGGTTCAGACCTTCGACGTCGGCGGTCGTCAGGCCGACGCTGTTCAGCGCCTTGCTGAAATTCGAATGCCTGACAGTGCCGGTGAGATAGGCGACCTTCTTGCCTTTGAGATCCTGCAGCGTCTTCAGCGGCGAATCGTTCTTGACGATGACATAGGAACCACCCGATTTCAGATAGCTCGACAGTCCGATCAGATTGACGTCGGCGCCCGAGGCCGCGACGCGAAGCGCAGGATTGTTGCCGGTATAGGTGAACTCGATCGCGCCTGTAGCCAGCGCCGTCGTCGCTTCGGAACCGCCGTTGAAGGTCACAAGTTCGACCTTGATGCCGTCCTTGGCGAACTCCTTGTCCCACCATCCGTCCTTCTGGGCGAGGATGAACTTCAAGTGCCCCGGCGCGGTGCTGCCGATGCGGATCACCTCGGGCTTGTCCTGCGCGAAGGCAGGCGCGCCGCCAAGGCTGATGGCGACGGCAACGACGCCCTTAAGGAGCAGCCGGCGAAATGCGTTGAATGCGGTGGTCATGGTGAAATCCTTCCCGATTGAATGGCTTAAACGAGCGAGTTTTCGGACTGGCCTTTCCAGGCGGTCGCCCAGCGCTCGAACCAGACGAGCAGATAGTTGACGGTCAGCCCGATGACCGTGAGCGTCAGGATGCCGGCATACATGTCGGCCGTTTCCATCATCAGCTGCGAATTCTGGATCAGGAAACCGAGGCCGGACTTGGCGGCCAGCATCTCGGCGCCGATGACCGCGAACAGCGAGGATTTCACCGCCAGCCGCGCGCCGGCGACGATCGAGGGAATGGCGGCCGGCAGAATAACTTTCCGGAACAGGTCGAAATCGGATGTGCCCATCGAGCGCGCCGCCTTGATCAGCAGCGGATCGACCGATTTGACGCCGCTGATCGTGTTGACCAGCAGGAAGAATACCGAGGAGTAGAAGGTGATCGCCACCTTCGATTCCTCGCCGATGCCGAGCAGAAGGATGAACACCGGCAGCAGCGCGAATTGGGACGTATTGCGCAGCGTTTGCACCAAAAGGTCCGACACCTTTTCGAACAGCGAATAGCGCCCCATCAGGAGACCGAGCGGAATCGCCACCACCACGCCAAGCGCAAAGCCGATCGCCGCGCGCTGCAGGCTGATGCCGATATGGTCGATCAGCACGCCCGAGGCGAGCAGGTCCCACCAGGCGACCAGCACCTCGCTCAGCGGCGGAAAGAAGATGCGGTTCAGCCAGCCGAGCCGCGGCGCGATCTCCCAAACAAGGAGGAACAGGCCAAGCAGCGGCAGGCCGTAGAGGAAAGTGCCGAGCCCGGCCGCGCCCCTGCGGCGCCCGATGCCGCGGGCCTCGCTGCGAGCCGTGACGGCCGGAGCCTTGGCCGATGCCTTGCCGGCTCCGGCAAAGGCGCGAAAGCCCGCAACGGGACCAAGCTTTTCGGTCAGATAGGCCATGGCTCGAACTCCTCAGTGGCTATAGGCCGGCGACAGCGTCCAGTCCTTCTGCGCCTTGTTGACCTCGTCGCGCAGGACCTCCCAGACACGCGCCCGGTAGTCGTTGAAGGCGGTGCTGGCACGGATGTCGCCACCGCGCGGGCGCGGCAAATCGATATCGATGATCTCCTTCACCGTGCCCGGGCGCGCCGTCATCACGACCACGCGGTCGGCGAGGAAGATCGCTTCGTCGATCGAATGGGTGACGAAGATCACTGTCGTCCTGATCTCGCCCCAGATCCTGAGCAGTTCGCCCTGCAGGAGCTCGCGCGTCTGCTGGTCGAGCGCGGCGAACGGCTCGTCCATCAACAGCACCTCCGGATCGCTGGCCAGGGCGCGCGCGATCGCCACGCGTTGCTGCATGCCGCCGGAAAGCTGGTTGGGGAAACGGTCCTCGAAGCCGGCCAGCCCGAACAGCGACAGCAGGCGGGGCGCGGTGGCGGTTCGCTCCGCCTTGCCGACGCCGCGCACCTCCAAGGCATATTCGATGTTGGCCAGCGCGGTACGCCAGGGAAACAAGGCATATTGCTGGAATACATAGCCGGTTTTGGGGTCCGGTTTGGTGATGCGCCTGCCGTCGAGCTGAACGCCGCCGCTCGTCGCCTGCGTCAAACCGCCAATAATATCGAGCAGCACCGATTTGCCCGAGCCGCTCGGCCCGACCAGCGTGATGAACTCGCCCCTGCGGATGGAAAGATCGACACCGTCGAGCACGGTCACGCGGTCGGTCGCCTCACCATCGACGGTGACGAACTGGCCCGGCTTGAGCTGGAAAGTTTTCCTGATATCGCTGACGACGATGCGGTCCATGGTTGTCGCCTCTATTGCGCCACGCGGATACGATGCGTCGGGTCGAATTCCGAGCCGCCGGCCTTGCCGCGCTTCCAGCCGAGCGCGCGGGCGTATGAACCGAACAGACGGCGCTTCTCGACCTCCGCTTCGGTGATGCCGGTCGGCCCTTCGGCGGCCTCGGCCACATAGAGCGCGTCGGTCGGGCAGTAGATCTCGCAGAGGAAGCAGGTCTGGCAGTCGTCCTGGCGGGCAATCACCGGCACGCCATCCGTGGCGTCGAAGACATTGGTAGGGCACACCTTGACGCAGATGTCGCATTCGACGCAGCGGGTGGCCGAGACGATCTCGATCATGACGCCAGCTCCGCGAGCCGCTCGGGCGCGCCCGCAATGCGGAAATCATCGACGCCAGTAATGACCAGCCGATGCGCGAGTGCCGTGTTCTTGCCTAGCAAATCGGTGCGGCGGTGCATGCCGCGGCTTTCGGCGCGGCGCAGTGCCGCTGCAACCGACCAGCGCCCTGTGGCGGCG